>QCUA01000010.1 GCA_003210915.1 Prochlorococcus sp. AG-676-L21
TGGCATTACCTATTAAAGATCTAATCCATCCTTCAAAAGATCTAATAAGTGCAATTCCAAAAGATGCGATAGTAACTGATGTAGGTTCTATAAAAGAACCAATAATTAACACATGGGAAAAAATACATCCATTATTTATTGGATCACATCCCATGGCAGGCACAGAAGAAAAAGGAGTTGAATCAGGTTTTGAAAGTTTATTAGAAAATGCAAAATGGATTATCACTCCTACTTCGAAAACCAATTCACATTCATTAAAAACGCTAAGTAATTTAATAACTTCTATGCAATGTGAGATCTGTAAAGCATCCCCAAAAGAACATGATGAAGCAGTTTCTTTAATATCTCATTTGCCGATATTTGTTGCTTCTTCATTAATAAAAACTGCCAATGCAGAGAAAAACAAATCGCTACTGAACCTAACTCAAAGACTTGCCGCGACAGGTTATGCTGACACAACAAGAGTTGGAGGTGGGAATCCGAATTTAGGTTTGGATTTAGCTATAAATAATCAGACAAATATCTTAAAAGCAATTAAAGACTTTAAAAAAAATATTAATGAAATTGAAGCTCTAATCAAAAACAATAAGTGGGAATTACTATCTAAAAAACTGACAAAAGCGATGGAAATAAGATCAAATTTTACAAATTAAAAATCTTATAAATAAAAATCATTAATTCCTTTAGAAGCTAAAATTTGTCTTGAAACCATAAGTGCTGACTGACTAACACCCGCTGTCCCTTCTCCTGGATAAATAGAATCACCACATAACCATAAACCCTGAAAAGGAGTTCTACTTGATAACCCAAATAATCCAAAAATATCAGGATTTTGACCTAGACCACCTACTATCCCATTTGGCCTATTAGTCCACCTTTCAAATCCTAATGGGGTAGCCAACTCCTTATGAAGCCAATTTTCAGAAGCAATATCAAATTGATTTTCAAGTACCTTTGATATTTTTTGTAGAAACTCCTTTTTTTTCTTTAAATAGTCATGTTTATCTAAATTAAACCAATCATTCGTTTTTGTAAAAAGACTTGCTATAAGTGTAATCTCCCCTTTTGGAGCTCTCCCATCTCCATCCTCACTTATGGATACAAAAAGTGACCCTAATTCATTTGAAACAAATTGATAATGATTTGAAGAGATTGATTTAATATGATCTTTTTTTAAAGCTGAATAAAAGACCAAAGCACCGCTTGGATCAGGAAGACCTTCTATTCTTTTTTCATAATTATGATTCTTATCAAGAGGATTTTCTAGATGTTTCAAAAGAGATTGTGGAGGTGGTGTATAAATAACATCATCGGCATAGTAATCTACCTTCTCTAGCTTCGATATTGCACAAACTTTCCAACTCTTTTTTACCTCATCAAAATTTATGGAATTTACTTTTTGCCCGAAAACAATATTAACTCCCCTTTTTGTTAAGGAATCTTCTAAAGCATCACTTAAAGCCTGCATTGATTTTTTTAAATGCCATAGGCCATGTGGTTGTTGACAGATTTGCAACACCGTAGAACCATATAGAGCTGCAGTTTTATAAACATCTTCTTGTGAATAAAGCTTTAATTGCAAATTAAGAAACTTAATTAACCTCTCATCATTAGATAATCCACAGATACGTAAAAGATCAAAAATCGTTGATTTGATCAATATTCCTGTTACTAAATTCGTTGGAACTAATGCTTTAAGAAGTTGCGTAAAATCCCAAAAATTCTTAATGGGTAATACAGGATTGTTATTAGCAAAAGTCCAGTTACTCTGATGAATTAAATTACATAATTGCCAAAATTTACCACTACCTGGGAACTGCATCTCCCTCTCCTGAATCCATTGATTTTTGTCATACCAAATAGATATTGGCTTACTGCCATCTTTTAAATCAACAATGCAAGCTGGATTTAAGATAGAGGCTTCAGGAAGAGGAATATCTAAAAATTTAAATATCTTAGAGTGTATTCCCCCTTCTTCCATACCTGCGACTTGAGTTGCTCCAACATCAAAGATATATCTTTTCCTTTTAAAGGTTCCTGCACAACCTCCTGATTGAGTATGTGACTCAATCAAAGTCACTGAAAGCCCTAGTTTTGATAAAATTGCTGCAGAAGTTAGTCCTGCTATACCAGCACCAACTACAACAATTTCAGTCTTTGACATTAAAATGCAAAAAATACCACATATCGAACTTAGCGAAATTTGTTATCAATTAGGAGAAGGATCACCAAAAAGTATAAAACAAATTTTTGGTGGACATATTAATGAGTCGTGGCAAATAGAATTTAACAATGCTAAATTCTTTCTCAAAAGAAATGCAAGAGAAGTAAAACTTCTTGAATTTGAAAAATCTTGTCTGACGAATCTACAAAAATATATTAATTATGAAAACTTAATCGTTCCTAAAATTATCTCCTATTTAGAAATTAATAATGTAGAACTTTTATTAATGGAATGGATAGATATGAACAATAGTAATCAAAAAAAATTAGGAAAAGGTTTAGGCGAAATGCATCTTGAATCAAATAAATTTAATACAACAAGTTTTGGATATCCAATTCATGGATATATAGGAACCACAAATCAAATAAAAGGATGGGAGAAGAATTGGATTAAATGTTTTATTAATTTAAGAATTGAACCTCAATTAGAAATTTTAGAAAAAGATTTTTTAGAAATTGATATTAAAAATAAAATAAAGTCAAAAATTGAATCGGTACTAATTGAGCATGAACCAATAAAATCGCTTGTTCATGGTGATTTATGGTCGGGAAATATCGGAGTAAATCATATGAATAAAGGTGTAATATTTGACCCTGCATCTTGGTGGGCAGATTGTGAAGTAGATATTGCTATGACAAGATTATTTAGCAATTTTCGAAGTGAATTTTATGAAAATTATCATAAAATTATTCCAATTAAAAAAGGATATGAAAAAAGAACCATTATTTATAATTTTTATCACATATTAAATCATGCCAATATGTTTGGTGGTTCATATTGTCATCAAGTCCAAAGCTACATCAGGAACATATTAAGTATGTAAACTAGATTATCCTAAATATGTTTTTTTGAGATTTTGAACCTTTTCTAGAACTACTTCACGATTTTCACTTGTACGAAGATTTTGCCAACTCCATTGACCGACAACCACTACTCCTAGTAATTCTAGTAGGCCAGGTAGAATTGGGAAAAAATTAATCGTGTCAATGACAACTTTAATTATTATTTGAGCGATAACTACAACAGCAATTATGCCTGCTGCTTTACCATATTTTCCCATTTGGGTCCAATCAATAGTTCCAAGTGTTTCATTGATTTTTCCCATTACATCAGAATACTTCTCTGAAAAGCTTTTACTTTCTGAGTTTGTTTCGGAGCCGGAGTCTTGATTTGACTCAGGAGTGTTATCACTCATGAATTCAGTCAACTTAATATATGAACCAGACAGTATCGGAAAAATTGTCTGTTGACTACCTTTTTGTTATGCATAATTCCGAACCGAAACATTTTGTATTCTGCAAGATTTACTGATACTATTAAAGTTTTAAGATATTTCGCCTCAAATTTGATTTATAAAAACTTCACAATATCATCTTGTTCTAACAAAAAACACTTAAAAACTTCATCAACATAAAAAAATAAAAAGACTAGAATTATGATTTAAATTATTATATTTCCATAGATTATTTATTTGTAATAAAAGAATGACAATATCAACTGATTTAAATTCTGATTTCTTATCTTTAGATGAAGAGGAAAGATACAAAAAGCATTTAACATTAAGAGAGATAGGATTTAAAGGACAATTAAAGCTAAAAAATAGTTCAGTAGTATGTATAGGAGCAGGAGGACTGGGTTCTTCAGTTTTGCTTTATCTTGCCGCTGCGGGAATAGGAAGAATTGGAATTGTTGATAATGATCAAGTTGAGAAGTCGAATCTACAAAGACAAATTATTCATGAAACAAATACGGTTGGAAATTTAAAAATTAATTCTGCCCGAGAGAGAATAAAAAGATTAAATCCTAATATTGAAGTATTAACTTTTAATGAAAGAATAAACTCGGAGAATGTTATTGAAATCATTAAAGACTTTGATATTATTTGTGATTGTTCAGATAACTTTGGTACTCGATATTTAATAAACGATGCCTGTTTAATACTTAATAAGGCTTTAGTTTTTGGATGTGTTCAGGGTTTTGAGGGTCAAATCAGCGTCTTTAATCTAAATAAAAAGAGTCCTAATTTTAGAGACTTACTACCAGAATCGCCTGTAAAAAAGAATATTCCAAGCTGTGAAGATTTTGGGGTTATAGGAGTCTCAACTGGTCTTATAGGTATTTTACAAGTAAATGAGGTAATAAAAATTATTCTAGAAAAAGGCGAGATTCTTGATGGCAAGATTATGATTTTTGACCTACTAAATATGAATATAAAAACTTTAAATTTAAAATCTGATAAGTTAAACAAAAATATTAAAAACCTTTCTCAATTTAAAGATTTTTACAAAGAAATTGAATGCAAAGATAATATTAAAATCAAGAAAATTAACGCTAAAGAATTTAACACTCTATACAAAGCAAAATTAAATAAAATACTTCTAATTGATGTTAGAGAAAAGGAAGAGTTTAATAAATGCTCTATAAAAGGATCGATATCTATACCGATCAATAATCTCGAACAAAAATCTCACCTAGAATTTATTAAACAACAAAGTTTAGGTAAAGAAATTTTTACTTTATGCCAATTAGGAAAACGTTCAGAAAAAGCATCAAAGATTCTGATGAAATTTAAAATTTCTTCAAAATCCATAGAAGGTGGAATAAAAAAAATCAATCAAATACTACTAAGTTAATTATTTGAAGAAAATTTAATAATCCACCCCTCTCTTTAAATCAACACCAACATTTGCGTAATGCTTATGACAAACCATTTCAGAATATACATCGGCAAGTTCAAAGTATGAAGGTTCATTTTTACATCTCCCAGTAATAACAACTTCTGTATCTGCAGGTTTTTTTATGAGAGTTTGATGTATAGATTCAACAGGTAAAAGTTCTAAATCAACAGTTGGATTTAATTCATCCAAAATAATAGTTTTATATAAACCACTCAGAATAGCCGCTTTAGCAATTTCCCAGGCTCTTTCAGCTTCAACATAATCAATTGGCTCTTGTTGACCCCTCCATACTATGGCATCTCTCCCAGAACGAAGGTGGTCCACTAAATGTGGGTAACTCTTTCTCAAAGCTTCTATCGCAGCATCTTCGGTATAACCATTACCACCTTTTAGCCATTGTAATATTAATACTCTATGACTTTTATCTTGAGATATTCCTTTACCAATAGCTTGCAGTGCTTTACCCAATGCACTTGTGGATTTACCTTTTCCTTCCCCAGTATAAACTTCAATACCCCCAGAATTATTCATTTTTCTATGAGATTTATATAAATCCCCTCTTAAACGTGGTCTCATTTCTGAATGAAGTTGAGATATGCATATCAATGAAGAGGGTGCGGCTCTTCCTGTGATAATTATTTCCAAATCGTCAGGTCGATTTTGAAGAGAATTAACCACTTCCTTAATATCAAGCATCCCTAAATCTAAAACAGGATTCAATTCATCAAGAACAACAACAGAATAAAGGGAACTAGCAATTGCTCCTTTAGCAATATTCCAACCTCTCTCAGCCTCAGTAATATCAGATTTTGTAACTTGATCAGCATTAAAAAATTCAGATCTCCCTGTTCTTACATGATCTATTAAGTGTGGGAAACCTCTTTGTAATGCTTCTATTGCGGAATCTTCATCATATGACCTCTCAGGGCCTTTTAAGAATCTAAGCAATAAAACTCTAGACTGTTTCTTTTCGCATATCCCTAAACCTATCGTTCTAAGTACCACACCTAAAGCAGCCTGACTTTTTCCTTTTCCTTCCCCATCGTAAATATGTAATTGACCTTTGGATCTTTCTTGACTGTCACTTGCGGTAACAATACCAATACCTCTATTTCTACTAGTATTTGTCAATTGAAAAAGGTGAGTAAATTTAACTTAGGATATAGTAAATAATATTATTAAAAATTTAATAATAACCACAACCTACCCATATATTAATTTAAATTTTAATAATAGTAGTATGTTCTATCAACTTGAAATTCTCTCAGATGAACAAAATGAAAAGCTCAAAGAAATTAGAACTTTTATCAAAAATCTTAATAGCGTTTGTGTGGCCTATTCAGGCGGAGTAGATAGTACATTGGTAGCCTCTTTAGCCTTCGAGCAATTAGGAAGCAAAGCGGTTGCAATTACTGGGATTTCACCCGCATTAGCTAAAACATTACGTGATGAGGCAAAAAGTCAAGCGAGATGGATTGGTATAAAACATTTAGAAATTAAGACATCAGAATTAGATCAACCAAGTTATAGTGAAAATCCTAAAAATAGATGTTTTGCGTGCAAACAAGAGCTTCACAAACACACTACCTTTTTATCTAAAAAACTTAATTACAAAATTGTCTGTGACGGAGTTAATCTTGACGATCTAAACGATTACAGGCCTGGCATTCAAGCAGCTAAAGAAGCAGGTGTTTTATCTCCCTTAGCGTTGTTTAATTTTACAAAAAAAGATATTAGGGATATATCCAGAGCATTAGGGTTCCCTTGGTGGGATAAACCTGCTCAACCTTGTTTATCATCAAGGTTTCCATATGGCCATCAAATAACAAATAAAAGACTAAGCATGGTAGAAAAAGCCGAAGAATATATTAAAAAAGGGAGCATATCACAAGTCAGAGTCAGATGTCATGGTTCAACAGCGAGAATAGAAATTCCCAAAAATGAATTACAAATATTTTGTAAAGAATATGATTTTAATGAATTAGTTAACTATTTCTCTAATTTAGGATTCAATTGCACAAGCCTAGATCTTGAGGGTTTAATAAGCGGCAAGCTAAATAGATAAATTTCAAAATTTAATTTATTGTTTTTATTTGACTGCAGACTTCTGAAGGAGGATTTCTATCAATGATACGTAAGAGATGTTCTTTAGCCATTAAAGCTTGAATTAAGTATTTACAAGATATCTCTGGCTTCATATTTTGACCACATGTAAAAATATCAACTGCAGAATAATGTGCTTCAGGCCATGTATGTATTGAAAGATGAGATTCAGCTAGTAAAGCAATTGCTGTAACTCCCTGAGGTTCAAATTTATTACTTATTAGATGCAAAACTGTTGCATTAGCTAACTTGGCAGCATTATTTAACGTACAACGCAAAAAAGATTCATCATTTAATTTTTCGTAATCACATCTATAAAGCTCTAACAAAAAATGCTTATTTTTATTAACTAATTTCTTCTCGTCATTTAATGCCTTGAAAGTTTGATTTTTATTGGGAACTTCCATTAATTAATTTTATTTGAATTATAGATTTGCTAAAAACTAATACTTTTTTAATCATAAGTATATCATTTGCGAAGAGCTTAAAAAAGATTGATTGAATTTATCCAAATGAGTTGCACTTATAAAACATTGACTATCTTTACCTACCGAATTCAATAATAAATTTTGTCTAGTGACATCAAGTTCAGCCAAAACATCATCCAAGATAAGAAGAGGAGGTAAATTAATCATATTACGTAATAAATCCATTTCGGCCATTTTTAAAGCTAAAATAAAAGTCCTTTGCTGACCCGATGAGCCATACTTTCTTACAGAGATATTATTAATAAGAAACTCAATATCATCACGATGAGGACCAAAATTACATTTACCAGTCACAGCCTCTATTGACCTCTGCTTTTGTAGTTGTTCCAATATTTTCATACTTATGACTTCTTCTTCTTCTTCTTCTTGATTTATATTTTCTAAACCATAAAGATAATTTATATCAATTTGCTCTTTGGATTTGCTTAAATGATTATGCCAATATTCAACATATGGTTTAATTTTTGATAGAGCTCTCCTCCTGCGTCTAAAAATTCTTGTACTAATTAATGACATTTGAATATCAAAACTTTCAATGACTTCTGAAGATGTAACTTTTTGAAAGCTTTCTGAACGCCAAAAATGACTTCGTTGTTTTAAAAGTCTATTAAATCTATGAATGAGCTCTACATATACGGGTTCAAGCTGAGATACAACTTTATCAATCCAAGATCTTCTGTAACCAGGTTCACTTTTGACAATATAAATATCATTAGAGCAGAAACATACACTCCTAATATAATTTTGTATTTCACTCTGTTTTGTCAATAAAGAATCATTTACATAAATCTTTTTAGCTCCTTTCCTAAACAAATTAACTTTCAAATTATCAGTGAAATCAATTTGCCCAAAAATAGCAGCCATATCGCTATCGTTTTCTATTAAATCTTTATCACTTAATGCTCTACTAGATTTTAATTGACTAAGAACTTCTACTGATTCAAGTAAATTTGACTTTCCAATACCATTACAACCAAGAACAATAGCTCTTTGCTCATTAAGTTCGATCTCAAAACTTTTATGGTTTCGAAAATTATTAATTTTTAAGTTATTTAAAAAAATTTTTTTAATGCATTCCTTAATTAAATTAGCTAAATTTAGTATATTTAGAATTTCTTTAAAGAAATTGAAAAATTAAGAGCATGTAGCTCAGTTGGATAGAGCATCAGATTCCGGTTCTGAGAGTCGGGGGTTCGACTCCCTCCATGCTCGTAATAAAAGATTTAAAGTTTAAAACCCATTACCCTAATACCATTCGGATCTAATATAAATCCATTTTCTTCCAAACTTTTAAATGAAGATACTGGTGCTTGAACAGAAATACTACATCCTGGCATTTCCATATTTATTTTTTCAAGAGACGCTTGAAGTAATATTGAGTAAAAAAGATTTTGATTATTGCCTTGTTCAGCGCTTAGATTCCATAAATTAGCGTTGAGTCCTCTATCTGTTGTGACCCTTACAAAACCATAGAGCTTATTTTTATATTCGTTTTGAATCGTGAAGAAAAAATTACTATTTTTAATAGCAAGAGATAATTTTTGCGTAGGGAATGACTCGCAACCACTATTTACTAAAAGTCTATTTAAATCCTTAGCTGTTGGAAATTGAGAAGAATTGATAAAATAACCATCTGGAAGAATTAGTTTTTTTTTGGAAAAGTATTGCAATGATTATCCTGTATTTCTCATCCCTGCCGCAATTCCATTAATTGTTAAAAGTGCTCCTCTTAATAATTCACTACGACTATAAGCTCTTTGAGACTCAATTCTATCCTCCAGAAACTCGCTAATTGGAGGTTGTCTCGTTTGATCTCGAAGTCTTCTTAAAAGTGAAACTTGTAAAAATCCCAAAGGAATTATAGTTTTATTTCTTAAGTTAACAGATGATCGCAAGTCTCTATCAGATTCTAGAAGCTTATTTTTACCAGTTATTTCCAGGACTAAGGATTTAGTAAGACTATATTCTTTAGAGATAACATTAAAAATCTCCTCAAATGACTTTGCATTTTCTTTACTACCAAGTGTATCAACGTAATATTTTGCTACTTCTAAATCAACCTTAGATAATGTCATTTCTACCTTAGATATAAGCATTCTAAAAAAGGGCCATCTTTGATGAAGTACTCTTAGTAATTCAATTTGTTTGGAATCGGATTTTAATTCCACGGATAAAGCTGTACCCACTCCAAACCAGCTTGGCAAAAGAAATCTACTCTGTGTCCAACCAAAAACCCAGGGAATTGCTCTTAAACTTGATAAATCCTTTGCCCCCTTTTTTCTTCTTGCAGGTCTACTTGATATTTGCAATTTACTAATTTCCTCGATTGGAGTGACCTCTTGAAAAAAAGTTAGCAAATTTGGATTCTCATGTACTAATTTTCTATATTGAGTTCTAGATGTTTCTCCCAACCTAGTCATTAATTCATTCCATTCTGGGGTTGCATCAAGTCTATTGTTAACCAAACTATTCTGAATAACTGCTGTTGTGACAGTCTCCAAATTATATAAAGCCAACTCAGGAAGACTATATTTAGAAGCTAAAACCTCTCCTTGTTCTGTAATTTTTATTCTGCCTTTAAGTGTCCCACTTGGTTGAGCCAATATCGCTTGATAAGCAGGACCTCCTCCTCTTCCTACTGAACCTCCTCTACCGTGAAAAAGCCTTAAAAGTATATTATTTTTGCTTGAAAGATTTTGAAGAGCAATTTGAGCTCTATGAATCTCCCAGTTACTAGATAAGAATCCTGAATCTTTATTGCTATCTGAATAACCTAACATTAACTCTTGGAGAGGTTTAAAACTTTCTCCAACTTTTGGTAATAATGATTTATAAAATTCTAATTGAAATAATTGCTCCATTACTTCGGGAGCTCTTTGAAGATCTTCAACAGTTTCAAAAAGAGGGACAACCACCAATGTCGACTTTTGAGAACCTTGATCAATAAGTCCCATCTCTTTTGCAAGAAGAAGAACTTCAAGCAAATCAGATGCACTATGACTCATTGAAATGACATATGAATGACAAATACGACTTCCAAATTCTTCTTGCAATCTTTTTACCATTTTAAACACTGAGAACGTTTCTTCAGTACTTTTATTCCAGTGAACTTGAGATGGAATTAAAGGCCTTTTTGTATTTAATTCCGCAATAAGCCATTTCATTCTCTCTCTTTCAGACATTTGTTCGTATTGTTTGGGCAACTCAAGATAATTAGTTAATTCTTGTATTGCATCGCTATGTCTAGTACTCTCCTGACGTATATCCAAACTTGCTAAAGAAAAGCCAAAAATATGTACCTGAGTTAATAATTTATTTACTGCCTCACAAGTTAAATCGGTACTATTAAGACTATTTTTTATTAATTCGAGATCATAAGTAAATTCATCAACAGACGTGTAATGTAATTTTTCAACTAGCTCTAATTTTTTGTTAACTGATTCCCTTTCTAAAGATAACTTCCAACCACCTTCAGCTAGTAAATTATTTCGTTCATGGGTCAACCTTAATTTTTCTAGAATATAACTCAATTTCAATCTATAAGGCTCTGATCTGTATCTTGTTGCCCTTGCTTCATAAATTTCAGGAAACTTAACCCTATCTGTTTCTAGTGATTCCAACAGAGATGAGCTTACTTGGCTCCATTGCATTGAGACGCTTAATTGATCTCTAAGATTAGAGGTCGCTTTGATATATCTTTCTAACATTAATTGTCTTTGGTAACAGGCAGTCCGCCAAGTAATTTCGGGAGTAACTGATGGATTTCCATCTCTATCAGAGCCTACCCAGGATCCAAATGTACAAAAAGATTCAGTTGGCATCTGAACGTCTGGATAGTTTTCAGTAAGGGCTGAAGAAATTCTCCCTCTTAACTGAGGCATAGCATCAAAGAGCACTTGTTGAAAATAATGCAGGGCATAATCAACTTCATCTATTACTGATGGTTTGAATTGATGCAACTCATCTGTTCTCCACCAAAGTCTGATCTCTTCTTTTAGTTGTATTTTGAGAGATTTAATATCTTCAACTGTTAAAAATTTCTCAACCTGTATTTTTTGCAGTAGATTAGCTACTCTGGTTTGCTTATGCCTAATTGTATGTCTAACTATCTCTGTAGGATGTGCGGTAAAAACTAAGCGGATATCCATTTCTTGTAATAATTCCTCTAATTTTCCTGGAGGAACATTTAATCTTCTAAGCCTAAAGAATAATTCTTTAAATGTTACAGGAGCATTTTGCCTTGCTAAAGCAGGAGCAAATGGATCCAGATTATCTTGTGATTTCTCAACATTTTGATTAGTAAAGCTCTGAATATATCTATCTTCCTCAACTCTTTGTTCCAAAATATTAACTAACTGGAAATATAATGAAAAAGCTCTGGCTGCAGAAATTGATTCAGCTAAATCCATGGAATTAACAATATCAACTATTTCATTTTTAAAAGTTTTTGAACTATGTTCTTCAACTTGATTTGAATAACTTAATTCCTTTAGCTGTATTAAACGATTTGCTTGATCATCTGGACATTCTTCCCTCAATACAGATTCCCATAAATCTTCTATCAATGCTCGATTTTTATCTAAAGGATCGTTGTTGCTTATAAGATCCACTTTATTATTTTTAAACTTTTTCATAGATTCCATATAATTATTATGTCATAAGTAAATATATTGGGATCAAATATTTGTTTATATTATTAAATTCTTTCTTCTTCACTTTTAATCATATCCTGAACAGCATAATTCATAATATCCTCAACAGACAATCCTTCTTTGTATTGTTGTATCCATTTCATAGATTGATTTCCCTCCTCAAGAACTTTATAAATAGGTTTCAAAAGATGATCCATATTTAACTTTTCTGCAATTGAAGATAAATCAGCCAATACATTTTTTATCCATTCTCTACAAATCATTTTCTTCCCATCTCTCCAATGAGTCAATTCAGCATCTAAACTCTTTTCTGCAGCTTTAATTTCGTTTTGATCGCATATTTTTATTAATTGATCCATAGAAAACTTACTAGTAATTGAAGGATCTAAAGTCTTCAGATTTTCGAATAAATAAATGACTCTCAGTTCAAGTAAAGCAGTTATTCCCAACAATAAATCAATATCAGAGACGTAATCACAAATTCTTAATTCCAGACGATCTAAAACATGAGGCCTTTGAGGTCCATTTGGACGAATAGAAGACCAAAAATGTCTAACATTGTACATATTTCCATTCTGAATATTTTCTTCAATCCATTTTATATAGATACCATGATTGTTAAAAAAAGGCACCTTATTTGGTGTTTTAGGAAATTGAATCCATCTCTGTGAATGATTATTAGTAAGTTTATTATTCAAAAAAGGAGAGCTTGCACTTAATGAGAGATACAAAGAAGCCTCACACCTTACAAGTCGAATAGCTGCAAAAAGTTTATCTATGTTATCAATGCCTAGGTTTATATGAACACTTGCAGTAGCTATTGATATACCGTAGTTATCTTGAATAAATTGATGATAAACATTATTTTCATCAGAACGTTGAAACTGATTATTATGTTTAAAACATAATGTGGATGAAGGGATTATTGTTAAATCTCTTTTATTTAACCATTTCCTTAAATTTATTCTAGGTTCTAATAAATTCTCATAACTAACTTTATAGTCTTTTTCTGGATTTGTAATATACTCAACATTTCTATTATCCGGCTCTTTGACAAAATTTGTAAATGTTTTTTCTATATCATCAGAAACTCCAACATGATTATTTTGAGAGCCAGTAAAGAGTTCTACTTCAAAGCCTTTATATAAATTATCTTTATTCATTTATCTATCCAAACAAGCCAATGCCATTAATATACCTTTGGCTTTATTAATAGTTTCTTGATATTCATTTGTAGGAGATGAATCTGCAACTATCCCAGCACCAGCCTGAACAGAAACTATATATTCGCCTTCATTCGAAGGTTGAACTATCATTGTTCTTATTGTTATCGCAGTATTTAGTGCACCATTTATATCTATAGAGCCATAAACTCCAGCATACGGCCCTCTAGCATCTTTTTCAAAGTCCTTAATTAACTGCATAGCTCTAATTTTTGGAGCCCCAGTTACTGTACCAGCAGGAAAACATGCTTTTAGTAAATCCCATACCCCAGTATTACTTTTTAGGATGCCTTCAACTTCACTAACTATGTGCATAACGTGTGAATATTTTTCAATTATCATCAAATCTTTGACCTCTACTGTACCTGTTTTACATACTCTTCCTAAATCATTTCTCCCCAGATCAATAAGCATTACATGTTCTGATATCTCTTTAGGATCTTTTAATAAATCTTTCTCAAATTTTAAGTCTTGTTCAGCATCTTTACCTCTTGGCCTTGTACCAGCTATAGGTCTTAAGCTTGCAACAATTTGATTATTTTTATTCTTCTCTGCTTTGACCATTACTTCAGGACTAGAACCTATTAGATACCATGATCCAAAATCAAAGAAAGCCATATAAGGTGAAGGATTAACCATCCTTAAACTCCTATATAAATTAAAAGGATCACTTTTAACTTTCGATTTAAATTTTTGGCTAATAACAATTTGAAAAATATCTCCTTTTTTTATATATTCTTTTGCAGAAACAACAGCTTCTTCAAACTCTTTTTTGTTCCAATTACTTGAAATTACAATATTCAAATCTTTATTATCATTCCAGTTAAGAGAATGTCTTTCATTAATTGGAGCCATCATTAAATCTCTGATTCTATTAATTTTCAGAATCGAATCTTGATAAATTTCTTCAATATGAGTTTCTGATGCACTGGACGTGTCAGCATATACAACTACAGTTATACATCTTTTCATTTGATCAAATATTACTAATTGATCAAAAAACATCCAAGACCCATAAGGTATATCATCCTCTTCTAGAGGATTGATATGCACATTGGGCTCTATGCGATTGATTAATTCATACCCCCAAGAACCATATAACTGACCAACATAGGGTAAATTATCGATATTATATGACTTATATTCTTCTGTCCAAGTTCTTAATAAATTAAAAGGGTCTCCTTTATATATTTCACTGTTTCCATTACTCCAAGTCTTAATAGTTTCTTCTCCACGACAAATTGCTTCCCAAAGTGGATTAGTAGCAACAATACTCCATCTACCTAAATTTTCACCACCTTCAACGGATTCAAAAAAGACCCCATGCGAATCTTTTTTTGATAATTTAAGCCATGTCGATAATGGGGTTTCTAAATCTGCAGGCCAAGTTTTTATAATAGGTATAAAATTTTTACCTTCTTTATAAGCCTTTAAAAAACTATCTTTTTGAGAACTGATCATACTAGTAAATTCAGTCCAAATTATAATTATATTTTTCTCTTATATCAACTTTTGATAATTTATTCAAAAGTTTCTTTAGTTGTAAATTTTAAACCTGCAGGATTAGGATTTTCTCCTATTCTTCTAGGATTATGACCAACTTTCTCTCTACCTTCATTAACTTTCTCGGGGAATACTCCATCTTTAGGATGTAAGAATTCAATATCTCCGCCTGGAAAGATTCTATAAATTTTGAAATTTTCAATTCTAGGTTTAAAACCTCTTAATTGTGTACCAAGAGCAAGACATTGTTCTTTTCTCGCAAAGTACATTAAATTATCTCCCTCGTTCATAACAGCAGCTCCACCGGTTGGCAATTCAAATGCTTGTTCCTTGGAGCTATTCCATGAAATAGCATATTTCTCTTCAGTCTCTGCAGAGTTTAATAAACCCCCAGTACTACCTATATGCTTTGGAAATTGACCAACTAAAGTTTCAGTCATTACTAATTTTGAATTTATTTCTTATTAAGAAACTAGCATTCATGTTTTGCAAATTTCATAATTATTTAAAAAGTATCTACATTATTTAATAAATATAAAAAAGAAATATTCACTTAAACATAATCTGTATCTGCAATTGGGAAAAATACTGTTAAGCCAGTATCCCTTCTTTGAGTAACGTGACCTCCTAAACTCGCTAATAATTTTTGAGTTGCAACCTGACTTAATTGTAAACTTCCTGTTTGAGGATTCCAATTTAGTACTGGACCAATATCAGAACCATTTTCTTTATTAGACATTTCGTTTTTGCCAGTATCAAATTGTTTTACTTTTAATTGAAGTTTTAATTTTTGTCCCGCGGGTCTTAACTCTAAGATTAAACTACTACCTTCTCTTAATCCTCTCGTATTTTTGTCTATCAGTCCTCTTAACATTAATTCTAGTTTTTCAGAATCACTCAGAATTTCGGGAAGGTGTTTAGGTATATCAATTTTTATCGAAATCCCACGTCGCTTTAATTGTTTACTCCAAACAGGTGATAATTTATATAAAATTTCACCTAAATTTATTCTTGCTAGCTGATTTAGTGAGGACATATCATTACTCACAAGTTCAGCAGCATTGAAAATAAGACCAAATCTATCAATTTGCTCATTGCACTCATTATCAATTTGAATTAAACGGTTTCTCATTGATTCGTCCATATTATATTTCTTGAGAGTAGAGCTTATTAAAGTCCTTATAGTTGCTAAAGGAGTTCTAACTTCATGAGAAATTGCTTGCAATAACTTTGCCTCTGTTAATTGATCATTTTTATCATCATTTTTAATTGCATTCTGAACACTTAATTTAGGGATTAAATTTGCCAACTTAGTTGATAAACTAGGCCAAAAACTGTTTTCGAATTTATGATTGATATTAAGATCTCCTAAATTTTTAATTGCATTACGAAAATTAAGTGCCTCCTCACAATTTTCTTGATTCAATTTTGCATCAATCAATTCAATTGCAGTTTTTAGGCTATTTTCATCGCATCTCATCAGTAAAGTTCTCTTGTCTTTTTCTCCTGCAATTGTTAAAAGACATTGAAAATTAGTAGTAATAATTATTAAAAAAGGTTCAAAACCATCTTTATTATTTAAATTTAGGACTTTGTAATTCCTAACAAAATTACTATTATCTTCTTTAATTTTTATGGAATGATCTACTGGTAGAAAACCCGCATTCTCCATCTGAAAATATGGGAAACCCTCTGGAGACCATAACCAACCTTTCATTTTTGTTAAACATTTTTTATCTGTGAGAGCAGGCAAAGGAGAAGCCACCCATAATCCTCCTTCTTTAGAGGAATTAGAAAGGAACTCTTTTTGAACAACTTCTAAAGAGGCCCACCACATCCGCCTAGAAGTTTCATCATCAACATATGAAGTATCTAATCCTTGCAAAAGTAAATCTTGAATTTTTTTTATAGTTATCAGAGATTTCATTAGTTTTGTAATGATCTAGAGCGATTTAAAGTAGATAATGCCAGACCAATAAATATAAAATTAATCAATAAAGAAGTTCTACCATAACTCATAAAAGGTAGCGGGATTCCAGTTACTGGGCCTAATCCAATAGTCATAAATAAGTTAATAATGATTTGAAATAAGAATGTTGAAGCTATTCCAATAATTATTAATGACTCAAAGTGAGTTCTAGCATTTTTTGATAACTTTACAAGATGACAAATCAAAACAAAAAACAAAAAAAGAACCAGAATGCATCCGAAAAAACCTAATTCCTCCCCTAGCGCACTAAATATAAAATCTGTATGCTGTTCAGGTATAAATTGTAAATTTGTCAGTTTACCATTTAATAAACCAGTACCAAGAAGGCCTCCAGAACCTATTGCTATTTTACTTTGCAATAGATGATATCCTCCACCTAATGGATCCCTACTGGGATCTAGGAACAAAATTAATCTATCTTTTTGATAATCTTTTAATCCAAATTCCCAAATAAAAGGTGTCAACTTTATAACTAATGCATGAAGAGCTAATGTCAACATCGAGAAGATGATTTTTTTTTGAAACGACCTATAAGCTAAGTACCCCACAAAAGCAAGCCATAAAATAAGCAAGTTTGGAGAAACTAAATAAAATATTGATGTAAAAATACAACAGCCAACAATTAGAGTCCATTCTATCGGCATTTGGGACCAATAAAGCATTACAAAAGTCAATACTATTAAAACTAGAGAAGTTCCTAAATCTGGTTGAAAAAATATCAATAACCAAGGAACAATGACAATTGAAAAAGGTAATAGTAGATCTTTTATCGAAGAAATAGATTTTCTTTCTAGCACTAAAGCAAGAGTTAATATAGTACTCAATTTCGCCAGTTCTGAAGGTTGAAATGAAAAAATCCCTACGCTTAGCCATCTTTGAGCACCATAAATTGAGATCCCAAAAAAATAGATTAAAAGTAATGAAAGTAAAGAACAAAAATAAAGTGGGATCAAATATTTTTTAATTCTTTCTAGTGGTATATATGAAATAAAAATAGCCAAAAAATAACCTAAGAAGCCTGTGAAAAGATGATTTAAAAAATCTGATTGTAAAAATTCTCTTTGTACACTTTTTATTAAAATACTTGAAATAAAAACTAACGCTAGAGGGATAACAAGCAAAGGTGAAAAAACAACTTTTCGATTAATTTTATCTTTCTTTTCAAAAAATCTCTTTTTCTTTTTTAGAGAATTTCCCTTAAACATTAATACTAATTAAAAAATTGTTTTTTAATCAATTGAGCTAACTCTTTAAATCTAATTGAACTCTCCTTATCTGGTTCACTTATTGAAATTGGAACACCCTTGTTACTCTCATTGACAAGTGTTATTTCAATAGGAATTTGAGCAAGTAATGATATATTATTTTCCGCAGCTAAGATTTTCCCGCCACCTCTACCAAAAATTTCATATTTTTTATTGGGCATATCTGGTGGAATAAACACAGACATATTTTCCACAACACCCAATAATGGAACCCCAAGTTGCTTAAACATTGCCAAACCTCTTCTTGCATCTTGCAAAGATACCTTTTGAGGTGTAGTTACAACAATTGCACCAGCAATAGGAACAGATTGAGATAAAGATATTTGAGCATCTCCTGTACCTGGAGGTAAATCAATAACCAAGAAGTCAAGATCATTCCATTCAACTTGATAAAGAAATTGCTTTATTATGCTATTTAACATTGGCCCTCTCCATATAACTGGCTGTCCTTCTTCTATCAAAAAACCCATTGAGACTAATGATATACCGTATTTATTAATTGGAATTAATCTTTGATCATTACCGCTTCCATCAGTTACTTTTGGATTTTCTTCCGTAACTCCCATCATTGAAGGAGTGTTAGGACCATAAATATCAGCATCTAATAGACCAGTTTTTAAACCTAACTTAGCTAATGAGCATGCGATATTAACTGCAATTGTACTTTTACCGACACCTCCTTTACCACTACTTATTGCGATAATATGTTTTATCCCTTTTATCTTCTGCAACCCAGGTACATTATTTTCGCTGGAAGAATTTGATTGAGATACGTCATTATCTATTTCTATTTGTACATCGTTAACATCCTCAAATTTAAGGAGTATATTTCTAACCTCTTTTACTATTCGCTCTCTCTGAGAATTCGCAAATGAAGGTAATGAGAGTGTGATTATTATTCTGGGTAAAATTACTCTAACGTTTTTAATCCAAGCAAGTTCAATGAGATTTTTCTTTGATCCAGAATCTAGAATCTTTGATAATGAATAATTCGCATCTTCGACTGTAGTCATCAAAATTTTTAAATGTTTTTATAGGTTAGTCGACTCTTTAAAAGATTAAGAACTATGTCGAACTATCGAATAATAAGAAATTGCTCCCCCTTAAACGAAATTATAAAGGGAAACTACTAATTAACCAAAAATTTTATTCTTCAAATATCAAGTTAAATAAATGTCTAAAGAACCTCCTAAGAATTCAAGAGAGAAAACGAAGAATCTCTTACTAAAATTACAAGATAATATTTGCAAAGGTCTTGAGAAAACTGATGGGAAAGCTAAATTTACAGAAGAATCTTGGCTCAGAGAAGAAGGCGGAGGAGGAAGATCGAGAGTTTTAAAAAACGGCTCAATTTTTGAGCAAGCTGGAGTTAATTTCTCAGAAGTATATGGTAAAGAATTACCTCAATCAATAATCTCACAAAGACCAGAAGCTAAAGGCCATGAATGGTTTGCCACAGGCACATCGATGGTCTTACATCCTAAAAATCCGTTTATACCTACAGTGCATCTTAATTATCGTTATTTTGAAGCAGGACCAGTTTGGTGGTTTGGTGGAGGTGCCGACTTAACACCATACTACCCATATTTGACTGACGTAAGAAATTTTCATAAAGAACATAGTAATGCCTGTGAAAAAGTTAATAAAAATCTTCACAAGGTATTTAAGCCATGGTGTGATGAATATTTCTTTTTAAAACATAGAAATGAATCTAGAGGTATTGGAGGCATCTTTTATGATTATCAAGATGGTTCTGGCAAGATTTATAAAGGTAATAATAAAGAAGGTAAGGCCCATAAAGAATCTAGTAATATTGGAGAATTAAACTTAAATTGGAATGATTTATTTTCGTTAGCAGAAAATTGCGGTGCAGCATTCCTAGATTCATATCAGCCAATAATTGAAAAAAGAGTTAACCAGAACTACACAAAAGAGGAGAGAGAATTTCAACTATATAGAAGAGGAAGATATGTTGAATTCAATTTAGTTTGGGACAGAGGAACAATTTTTGGATTACAAACAAATGGTAGAACTGAATCTATATTAATGTCATTACCACCATTGGCTAGATGGGAATATGGGTATAAAGCTAAAAAAGGCTCCAGAGAGGATCACCTCACAACAATTTTCACAAAACCTCAGGACTGGCAAAACGATAAGAATCTAGAAAAATTTTGTATAGAAAATAATATTTTTGATTAAATTTTCTGAAACTTATTAAAAAATTTGACTAAATAGGTGTTTTGAACAAAGAGCCATCACTTTTCAATTCGAGCCTATCGCTTAATTCATTTTCTAGAGATATTAGTTCATCTCTATGAGCTCGTAACCTAATTAAAGTCATTTCTTCACTCTCTTCATTACTTATCAATCTCAATTCAAATTGTTCTTCCCTAGCTGACTTCTTAAAATAAATTATTCCTGATAAAGGTCCTCCAATTAGACCTAAAAGAATAGGCCACCATCCCAAAGTTGGATAAATTTGAATAATTACTAACCCTAAAGCACAAGATCCAAACCCACCAAGCAAACTTAAAAAAATTGCTAGCAACTTGCTAGAGCCAACTTGTCCTTTAAATATTAAAATTCTTTGATCAAAATCTCCACCTGTCTGGTTCCAGCCTCTTAAATCAAGCCATTCGTACATAACATTTAAAACTTCTATGGGTTTGTGAGAAGAAGTTATTTCGACTACTGTCGTTCTATCCTTACTTGAAGCTCTTAGAAAAAAAAATAAACCTATTGCAAGAAGAATTGTAAGTAATAAGGTTGAATTAAGAGAATGAGTCATTTTTACACGTCTAATAATATTAACTATTTTGTCTAATTAGAAATACATCATAATATAAATATAGATTCATTATGATTAAAAATTAACTTTAAATCCCTAGAAAACTATAATCACAAACTTATAAAAATAATGTAAAGTAAAAATTGAAATAAATTATCGTTAATACTTATGAATAATGGTGAAAAAAATAAAGAAATAACTTTTTCCCATAATGATATAAATTCTAATTTGTATAATCTCTATAAAGAATCATCTTATTTAGCTGTAGATACTGAGGCAATGGGATTAATACATGGAAGAGATAGGTTGTGTTTGATACAAATATGTAATGAATTAAATTTGACTGCTTGCATAAAGATAGAACTTAACAACTCAGAGTCACCTAATATAAAAAAATTATTTGAAGATAAAAAAATAATGAAAATATTTCATTATGCAAGATTTGATGTAGCAGCTCTACAGTGTAATCTTGGAATTAATACAAGTAATATTTTTTGTACAAAAATAGCTAGTAAATTAGCTAGGACTTACACAAATAAACACGGATTAAAAGATTTAATCCATGAATTAGTAGGAGTAGAATTAGATAAAAGTTCGCAAAGTAGTGATTGGGGAAGATCGGAAGATTTATCTAATAAGCAAATTGATTATGCTGCAAATGACGTTAGATATTTAATTAAAGCAATGCACAAATTAAGGGTAATTCTTGAAAGAGAAGGAAGATATGAGTTAGCTCAAAAATGTTTCAAGACTATTTCTGTTCATTCTGAATTAGATATATTAAAATTTTCGAATATATTTGAACATTAATTAATCTTCAGTTATAAAATTATCTTCATTTTCTAGAGTTGACATAAGTTTATCTAGTATTTTGGATGAACTTAAATTATTTCCATTGTCCTTTTCATATGTTTTCAAAAGATCTTGTGCAATTTGTCTTTTTTCTTCAATAGTTTTAGAACCTTTTTTTGCAATTTGAATTTCTACTTTTTTTTTTGCTGAGGACAAACTTACACTCAGTAACTTAGCTATCTCTGAGCATGTTGAAAGATATTGCCGATCATTAATAGGATACATAAAAATTTATAAAACCTTTTTAGATATTACTTGATCAAGTTAACAATTTTAAATTTATATGATCCACAATTTTTTTACTAGCCCCACTTTTACCCATTCTTTTCATTCCGATTTTTACTTGTTTTAATCTATGGTCTTTTTTATTTAGTAGAACCTCTAAGTTATCTATAAGAGTTTTTTTATTATTGCAAACTAATACACTTCCTCCTAATAATCTAGATTGTCTTTTTGCAAATGATTTTGTGAATTGAGGGCCATCGCCAGGAAGAGAAATAGAGGGCACGCCAAGACCCGTTATTTGTTCTGTAGCTGTGCCTGCATTTGACAAACCAACACAGGCCATATTAGCCCACTGATTAAAAGTACTTTTACCTAACAAAATATATTTATCTTCATTTTTCCAAACTGAATCTTCACCAATCAAAAACTTCACATTATTTTGTTCCAAATAACCATTATTTGATAGATGACTCTTAATTGTACAAACATTTGCATTAATACTTAAAGGCAAAAGAATAATCAAATCATTCGATATCTTTAAATCTTCACAACATTTTAAAAAAATATCGAGATTATTTAAAGCTTCAGGGAATCGACTTCCTATTATTAAAATTAACCTATTAAACATAATAATATTAGAAATTTTTTCATTTTTTTTATCTACAAAATCCATCATTGGGTTTCCAAAATATTTCGCACTAATCTTCTTTTTATTTAAATTATTTGCTGTAATTTCATCTCTCATTACTAAACTTTTACACCTGTTAGACCTCATGAGAAAAATTTCCCAAGGATCCCATTCAGAGCCTTTAAATTTATGATAAAAATCACTTAATGCCCATCCAGGTCCATTACTCCATGTATGGTCACTTTTAGGCATGCCAATAAAACTAAATTCACATTTCGAGATCCATGCAAAAAATAAAGGCAATAAATCACCCACGGCAATAATTTTATAATTATCTTTTGACTTACCTCTTAGAATTAAAAAGTTTTTAAAAGTATCTACTAAAAACCCTGCAAAAAAGTCAACCATAAACCCTTTTAAGCTTTGATTACTAAAACCCCCACTTGGTAATTCCTTGAGACAACCAATTTTTCTAAAGTTCTTGGATTTAATGGAGTCAAAAACTTTACCATTTCCAACCAATGGCATAACTTCAATTTTTTTAATATTTATTTTTTTTAAGAATCTTTTTATAATTTCTAATGCGACAACATCTTCCCCATGTCCATTACATATAATTAATAGAGAATTAGACCCATTACTGGTAGGATCATTAAGTGATTCAATCATATCTCTATCGGCGGCATGGCCAAGTGGTAAGGCAGAGGATTGCAAATCCTTTATCCCCAGTTCGAATCTGGGTGCCGCCTTTTTCAAATCAGTAAATAATTTCGCTGTAAAGCGTTCTAAACACAAGAGTTTATTGTAGCGATTCTTAATACTCAAGACGTTCAGAATGGGCGGTAAGTGGGCGGTAAGTTACCTAATAAATTATCAGGTTTTTTGAACCTGTTTTTATTATCTCATTTACCGCCCGTAGGGGAAGTTTTAATTAGTTTTCTTCCTCATAATCAAGGTCAACATATCCGTCGCAAACAAGAACATCAAATCCGTGATTTTCTAACAATTGCTCTATTAGTAGTTCAGGATTTTTTCTAAAGCGAACTTTTAAATCCATAGAATACACTTCCAAAAATACTTAAAAGCATTTAACTATGCAGGTTTAAATCTGAATGAAACTCCAAAAGAAGTTTAGGAATACAATCTAGAGTTTCAAACCTTCTGGGATAAAGAATGTAAAGAAAATCCTACTAATCAGAATTGTTTAATCTATTGCGACTAAACTCTAATTTTTTTCACAAAGTAAATCTAGTATTTGTTATTTAAAAGTTTATCTTTCTAATAGTCATTATCAGCAACACATATACCCAAACAACGTATCCCATTCGAAGCAGTCCTTTTACAGTGATTACACAAAATCTTTTCTTTATCTAAATAATCTCGAGATTCTTTATTGGATTTATCACTTATAAATTTAAGGGTTAAGCTCATAAGCTTCCATTTTGATTCTTTTTACTTGGATCGATACTAACAACAAAAGAAGGATTAGCGTTAGAAGAGGGTATATCCATAATTTTTACAGATTCTTTGGGTTCATCAATAACTTCACTTTCCTTAGGATTCTCATCTACCGCACAAGCCTCAAGGGCTTCTCTAAGAAGGGAATCAAAAGTTGCCCCAGGTAATCTATGTCTTGCAACCTCAAGAAAAGTTCTCGGTAATGATTCAGAAGCAGCATCTCGTAACGCAGGATTATTCTTTCTATGATCTTGTTCTTCTTCTATTGATTTGATAAATCTCAGTGTTACATCTTTTTTAGTAGATGCTTTTATTAAAGTATCATTTTCAGAACTTGTAGGATTGGATTCATTCTCAAGATCACTTAGCCTTTTCTCAAGACTATTTAAAACCTCGTTAGCTTCTTTACTTATATGAGCTAATTGTCCGTCAGATAAATTTGGTAAATCAGCAACAAAAACCTTTCCATGATCTCGTAAAGTTAAAAAAGTTGGACGGGAGCCTTGATTTTGGCGCCCATTAAAATCTGAATTATTACCTATTGGTCTTTTAGGAGGTGTAGGTCCAGCTGAACTACGTCTACGTGTAATTCTTTGATTATTTTCAAAGGGCATTGAATTAAAGTTAAAATCTACTTACTTAAATTTCCGATATAATTCGGCGGTATTTAATTATATTACACCTAGACTTTTTCATTTGTGTAGATAAATTTAATTTGTAATTTCTCAATAAAATTTTATTCAAATGATTTAAATTATTATTTCAGGCAAAAAATTATTCTCTTTTGAATTATCTTTCTTGATAACATTCCCTAAAACCCAACTTGATATTTCGTTAGCATCACAAATAGTTAAAATCTCATCCTTATATTTCTTATCAATTATTAAACAAAACCCAACCCCAAGATTAAAGGTATTCCAAAAATCTTGTTCAGGTATTTGCCCAACATCCTTTAAAAACTCAAATAAAGCAGGTATTTGCCAAGACTTTTTGTCTATGTAAGGAATGAAATCAGAGGGCATACACCTTGGTAAATTTTCAGGAATTCCTCCTCCAGTGATATGAGACATGCCCTTTATTTCAATATTCTGAGATAAAATCTGATTTATAATTTGAAAATAAATTTTTGTAGGTTTTAATAATTGATCATAAAAATCTAAGTGGTACTTTTTTTCAAATAGTTTCTCAATTTGATTATTATTTTCAATTATTTTTCTCACTAAACTAAATCCGTTACTGTGAATTCCGTTACTTTGTAATGCAATTATCAAATCATTTTCAATTATTTTTTTACCATTAATTAATTTTTCTTCGTCAACTATTCCAACACAAAACCCTGCCAAATCATACTTATTCTTTGAGTAAAATCCTGGCATCTCTGCAGTTTCTCCTCCAAGTAAAGAACAGTTATTTTCTCCACAACCATGCGCAATACCTTTAACAACCTCTAATAATTGATTTTTTTCAAGCTTACCCGTAGCAATATAATCAAGAAAAAATAGCGGCTTTGCCCCAGTTGTAATTATATCGTTAATACACATTGCTACCAAATCAATACCTACTTCAAAATGAAATTTTTTGTTTTGCGCTAATTCCAATTTTGTACCAACACCATCGGTCCCCGATACTAAGACAGGTTTCTTAAAACCTTCAAGGGGTATTTTAAATAAACCGCCAAATCCTCCAATCCCATCTATAACATTAGATGAATGAGTTGAATCAACAGCTTGTTTGATTTCTGAGACAAATTCTCTCCCAGCCTCTATATCGACTCCTGATGTTTTGTAATCCATAAAATAAAAATGATAGACTTCACCTATATAGATATTCCTCTTTAGATTACTTTTGTCCAGTAATTATTTATTAAATAGATTTATTTTTTAAAACAAAGTGAACAAAATAATAAGAAAAACAGAAGACCTTGAACAATGGCGACTAAGTCTCAAAAGTGATATTAACTTCATCCCAACTATGGGTAATCTACATGATGGTCATCAAAAATTAATATCAATTGCAAAAAGTTCAAATTACAATATCAACTTAGTAAGTATTTTTGTTAATCCACTTCAATTCGAACACAAAGAAGACCTTAAAAGCTACCCCAAAACTGTTGATAAAGATATTGAAATTGCTTTTTCCAATGGTGCAGATGTAATTTTTATCCCAAATACAATTGATATCTACCCAAAAAATAATAAAAGCATAAGTTATTTAAAAGCTTCTAAAGAATTATCTTCAGCTTTATGTGGGCTTACAAGAGTGGGGCATTTTGATGGGGTTTGTACTGTTGTTTATAGATTACTAAAACTTATACAACCCAAAAATCTCTATTTAGGAGAAAAAGACTGGCAGCAACTATTAATCATTAAAAACCTTGTAGAAGAAAAAAAATTGAACATCAATATTATCTCTGTTCCTACTCAAAGAGATTCTGATGGGGTTCCATTTAGTTCGCGTAATAAGCTTTTATCTAAAAATGAAAGGGAAATTCTCAAATTATTCTCAAATGAACTAAGTCATGCAAAAAAAATTTTTAAGAAGGATAAAAAGATTGACTTAAAAAAACTAACCAAAAAACTCGAATCAAAAAATATTTCAATTGAATATTTAGAACATTTACATCCTTATAGTTTTAAAAAAGTTCAAGCAGAAGATAATATTTCAATTTTAGCTGGTGCGATAAAATGTGGAAAAATAAGACTAATTGATCACGTTTTTCTTATGAAAAGAAATCCAATTATTGCAATTGATGGACCAGCAGGTTCAGGGAAAAGTACGATAACTAAGTTAATTGCCAAAGAGTTAAATCTTTTATATTTAGATACTGGAGCAATGTATAGAGCAATAAGTTGGCTCTTTAAAAAAGAAAAGATTGATTATGATAAAGAGACAGAATTAAAAACAATTCTGAATGATATTTCTATTGTTTTTAAGCCAAATTCTCTTTCTCAACAAGATGTATTTATAAATAATTTTTGTGTAACTGAAGCAATTCGTTCACAAGAAATAAGTTCTATTGTTTCTAAAATTTCATCAATAAAAAAAGTTAGAGAATTTTTGGTTAATGAGCAAAGAAAAATTGGACAATCTGGAGGCTTAGTGGCTGAAGGAAGAGATATAGGAACAACAGTTTTCCCAGATGCAGAACTTAAAATATTCCTAACAGCTAGTATTGACGAAAGAGCTAAAAGAAGAAAGTCAGAATTAGAAATAAGAGGTACTGAAGAAATAGACTTCAATCAACTAAGAGACTTTATAAGAAAAAGAGATTTTGAGGATTCAACAAGAAAAATTTCTCCTCTCAAAAAAGCAAAAGATGCAATCGAACTTTTTACTGACGGGTATTCAATTAATGAAGTGGTAGAAAAAATTATTAACATCTACAATTTAAATGTTCCTAAAGAGATTCAACTCGAATAAATTAAGAAATAGTATCTAAAAAACCACTTACAGAGTCTTCTAAAATATCAAGGACATTATCAAATCCCTCATCTCCTCCAAAGTAAGGATCTGGGACTTGTATCTCTTGAAATATTGTCCTGAAATTTTGTATCTTTTTTATTGATGCAAAATCAGATAATAATTTTCGAGATTTCAGATCAATAATGTTTTCATAATTCGAGTCATCCATAGCGACTATATAGTTAAATTTTTCAAAATCGTTAGGATTTATTTGTCTAGCTCTACTTAAGATTTCTACGCCCCTTTTTTGTGAGGCTATTCTCATTCTAGTATCAGCCCTCTTCCCTATATGCCAACTGCCAGTCCCTGCAGAATCAACAATAAAACAATCATTTAATCCTTTCTTATTAATTAAATCTAGAAATATAGCTTCGGCAGCAGGAGACCTACAGATATTACCTAAACATACAAAAAGAACTGATTGTTTTTTCATCTAATTTAAAATATCCAAAATTATAAAACTTTATTAGTAGAAAATAATACCTTATTAATTAAGGATTCTGTAAAATCCTTACCAAATAAACTTGATAACATTGGCCTTGCTGGGTCTTTATCCCTTCTGTAGTTCAAATAATCATTTTGACCATTAATTAACTCTTGTTGTAAACCTTGCCCAACTTTCTCACTTTCAAAAAGAGTTTTTAGATACAAATTCAAATATTCTTTAAATGAATTATAAAGCTGGCTTTCTATCAAATTATCACTAGCTTGTTGCTTTGGTAATCTAGACCAGATCAATCCTGGAGAAAAAAATCTTGCTACATCTTCAGACATTTTTTCAGCGAAAGGGAGAGATGAATGACAAGAATTTTTAAGTTTTATTAGTTGTTCTAGTAATTCAGAATTAAACTGATTTTCGACTTTTAAAGATGGCTGAAAATCTAAAACTAATAAATGACTAGTAGGTAAAGAAACGAAATCTACGCCTAGGAATGGAACATTATAGGTAGTATTTGGGATAATTAAAAAATTCAGAACAGAATAATTTGGACTATTTATACATACAGCTCTTGCGAAGTTAATCCTTTTTTGATGAGTTGCTCCCCATGTGAAAAGATTAATATTCTTTTTTGATTTTTTTGAACCATAGCTTGACTCTTTGTAAGAAAAATCAGAAGCTATTTTATGTTCGACGCAATGATATTTGTCTAACTGAGAAATTAAGAATTTTATAAATTTAGCCCATCGCCATTCTTGGCTATAAAAAATGGTATTTTGAATTAGCATTTATTGTAGATGATTATGATTTAAGGTAAAAAGAAAATTATTAATGAAATTTTCAGTCCAAGTTTCACCAAAAAATTTTTTAAATAACTTGTCAGCAGGATCTTTTTCAGCACTATATTTATCGTAATCTATTTGATTATTTTTTATTTGTTCCAAATCCAAAAATTGATTATTTTGATGTAGTTTATTAATTGTTAAATAATTACTAACAAAGGAACAAAAAATATTATTTAAATCTCTATCAAGATTTAATTTATTCCCTCTACAAATCATTACCCAGGGCGAAAAATATTTTTTTGAATCATATATATTTTTCATTTTATGATTATCAAACACAGAATACTGATTTTTTATAAAATCTAAACTTGAGCAATATTTCTGAAGATATTTTTTTTCCTGAATTAATGGTTGATAATCAAAAATAGCTAGTAATTTTTGAGAAGTTCCAAACCATAAAATATCAGCGCCTAATATAGGAAACTCACTTTTGAAATTTGGATAAGCAACAGTGTTAAAAACCTGGAGCCTATCTCCTCCATCTAATTTAGTAACTCTCCACTTTCTATATTGTTGGGATTCAAAAATCCAATTTTTAATAATATATTTCGAGTCTTTATTATGATGTTCTTTGAATTCTTTTGATATTTCTAATTCTTTACCATCTAAATCTTCAATATTGGTCTTCACAAAATTTTTTAATGATTCAAACATAGATATTAAGTCTCTGTACTCCCCTTCCTAACTTTCTTTGTAAGATAATTAAAGACAATTTTTCCTAATACTGCTATTAAGTTACCTTCAAGCTCCTTAAACATTTTCATATTATAAGTAAAAGCTTGGTTAGCTTCATCAATTATTTGATCAGCAATGTTTTGATTTATCGGGAGCTGATTAAGAGTCTTAGAATATTCTTCTTTGAATTTTTTTTCATCATCAATATTTTTAAATTCATAAAAGTTTAACCCGTTATTTCCATCTAAATTTAAAGCTTTTTTTGCTATTTTTTTTAAAATTTGGCCGCCAGATAAATCTCCTATATAGCGGGTATAGTGATGGCCAACCAGTAATTCAGGAGAATTTTTTGCTACCAAGTGAATTCTGTTGACATATTCTTTCGCTGATTTAGAAATATTAATTTCATTCTGCCAGTTATCTCCAAAATAAAATTTGAGATCATTTTCAAGTGTTTCTTTTCTAAAAAGTGATTTAAAGCCGATATGTTTTATTACTGGATGTTCCTCTTGAACCAATCTTTCAATTTCTTCTTCCATAGCTTCATAAACAAAATATAAATCACTTATCAGTTTTCTGTAGGATCTTTTTTCAACAACGCCTTTCAAAAAACAAGCAACAAAGCCAGTATTTTCAGCCATAGTATGGGATTTCTTTGTCCCTTCTCTCAATTGTCCTGCAAGAGCAACTGCCATTTATCTATTTTCGGAATTGTACATATATTTAATCTACAAGGAAAATATATAAAACAGCTAATTTTTGTTACTAGTGGATGTTGTAGAGAATAAATTGTAAAGTTCTTTACAAACTAAAAAAAGATTATCCTTTTGTTCCTGCTGAGGTAAATGTGTCCCCGTCATCTCCCACTCCCCAATAGTAGCTACTCTCCATCTTTCAGCAGGAATTATCATTCCGCGCATTATTATTCCTAACAACTTAGGTACTCCATTTTCACAATTATTTTCAATTCTCAACTGAAGTAAAACTGCTCTACATTCTATACTTGGACTCCAACCTGGAAAATGGAAAGAAAAATCAAGGGTATCAAACCAATCTCTATCATTCGCTTTATCCCAAGGACTAAAATTAACACTCGCATCTGGGAAATATTTACGAAATAATGCAGCGGTGGTAGCTACCTTATTAGCTATTTCAAGATTGCTAACATTTGAACTTGCATTCATAAGCGGTAATAAACCTTTGATTGAAGTTGACATAATTTCTTCGACCTTGCTTATTAAATTCTTTTTCTTTTAACAAAGATGTTGAAATGCTGATTAACAAACTATTATCTATTCACATTTGAATAATTAATTTCTAGTTTTTAAAGAATATCCTTAATTTCAATTTAAGATACAAAAATATTTTATTAATTGACTTTTTACTATTCAATCAAGTGCTATGCCTAAATTTGAAAAATTAAATTTACCCACAGAAGGAGAGTTAATTACTTTTAATCAAGGTAAGCCTAATGTTCCTAATAATCCTATTGTCCCTTATATAAGAGGTGACGGTACTGGGGTAGATATTTGGCCAGCTACTCAACTTGTTCTTGATGAAGCAATAAAAAAAAGTTATGGAGATGAAAGAAAAATAAATTGGTTCAAAGTCTATGCTGGCGACGAAGCTTGTGAAATATACGGAACTTACAACTATTTACCACAGGATACTATTGAAGCAATAAGACACTTTGGAGTTGCAATTAAAGGCCCATTAACAACTCCTATCGGAGGGGGAATTAGATCTTTAAATGTCGCTTTAAGACAAATTTTTGACTTATATAGCTGTGTTAGACCTTGTAAATACTATTCAGGGACTCCTAGTCCTCATAAAAATCCACAAAATTTAGACGTAATTGTTTATAGAGAAAATACAGAAGATATTTATATGGGTATTGAATGGGAAGCCGATGATCATACATGCATTGATTTAATTAATCATCTAAATAATGTTGTCATTCCAAATAGTAAAAATTTAAAAAATAGATCAATACCGGACGGTTCAGGTATTGGGATAAAACCCGTAAGTAAGTTAGGAAGTCAAAGGCATATAAGAAAGGCCATAGAACATGCAAAAAGATTATCAGGGAATAAAAAGCATGTAACTCTTGTTCATAAAGGCAATATCATGAAATATACAGAAGGTGCCTTTAGAGATTGGGGATATGAATTAGCAGTAAATGAATTCAGAGCAGACTGCATTACGGAAAGAGAAAGCTGGATTTTAGACAATATTCACAAAAATCCAGAAATTACAATCGAAAATAATGCCAGAAAGATAGAGCCAGGCTATGACAAGCTAACAAGTAATAAAAAAGCATTTATTTGCGAAGAAATAAAAGAAGTAATAGCCTCAATATCAAATTCTCATGGAAATAATAAATGGAAAGAACTCATTATGGTTGATGATCGAATTGCAGACAGTATTTTCCAACAAATTCAAACAAGGCCTCAAGAATATTCTATTCTTGCGACCTTGAACTTAAACGGAGATTATGTTTCTGATGCTGCTGCTGCAATTGTGGGAGGCCTAGGTATGGCTCCCGGAGCTAATATTGGAGATAATTCCGCAATTTTTGAAGCAACGCATGGAACAGCTCCAAAACATGCAGGATTAAACAAAATTAATCCGGGTTCGGTAATTCTTAGTGGAGTAATGATGCTTGAATATTTTGGTTGGAATGAAGCAGCGAAGCTGGTGACTTCTGGAATTAGTAAAGCTATTGAAGAAAAAAAAGTCACCTATGATCTAGCACGCTTAATGGAACAAAATGTAGCACCACTATCATGTAGTGGTTTTGCTGAAGCAATTATCTCAAATTTTTAATTGGAAGAATTGTTTTTATTTTCTAAAATTCTCCATACTTTTACCAATGAATCTTGGTTACCAATATTTCCAGGAAATGTCACGATGGGAAGATTCTCATCATTTTCAAGTTTAAAAGTAACTAAAGAAACCCCAGTAATTATTTGTCCTTGCAAATAAACATAATTTGCTTTAAATCCATTACTGAGAATTACATTTGACGTGATTCCCCCTTTAGATATTAAATACCCTATTTCATTTTTCAAATCTGAAACTAATTCAGAAATAAAATGAGCAAGATAATTATAAAAATTTACTTGCTCATTTTTGTTAGCTAGAGAAACTTCTTTTCTTGAGGTAAATAAAACGGGAGTATTTTCTTGCTTTAATATAGATCTGATTTGGGCTAATAATTTGTTTTTAAACAAAACCAATTGATCCTGATTACTTTTTAATTTAGAAATTCTGAGAAATTCAAAAACATCCAATTCTACTGGTATACAATCACTTATTTCTAAGAATTCCTTTAGTTGCATTGTTGTAAGTTCTACATAAGATCCAATGACTAAAAATCCTGGAAGAAATTTTTTTTCACTATTTTTTCTTCTAATAAGGGAGTAAAAAAATGGTTCTTTAGGATTATCTTTTACATCAGAAATTGAACTTATAAAACTTGCAGCGGTCCTAAAGAGAAATTTCTTTTGTTTACTTAGTTTTTTTATTGATAATGAAAACTTTTCAAGTTGTGAATAATTCTCAATATCAACAATTACATGAGAATTTTCTTTTAAATTTCTGATCTTATTAAAAACAATATTTTTTTCTTTACTTTCAAGAACTTTTAATTCGGATATTTTTAAATTTTGAATATCATTAAATTTAATTTGAGATTTACATTTCTGAAATAATAATTGTTTGACATTACTTGTTTTGTATCCAAAAATTGTATCTTTGGCAAAAATCGTTTGACTTACAGGAACATTATCAACAAAATGGTCTCCATCAATTGTCATTCTTTTACCTTCTATAAATGCTGGAATATGGAAGGTAGCATCAAAAGGTCCTAGACAATCGTTCATAATTTTAGGCTCTAAAAAATTATGACCACGAAGAGTGGAATCACCTCTACTTACAAAAATAAATTCCTCTTTATATGATTCCTTTGAGATAACTTTTTTAAGGGCATTACAAATTTCTACTAATCTTAATTTTGCGTCATTTTCTGATAAAGACCTAGTATTAGCCAAAATGAAAAATAAATTAGATTTACTTTGAAATCCTTTGATTAAAGTAGAATAATCCCATTTCAGAAGCAATAAACAATTATTTACTGTTTGAGAACCTGTTGGATCATCATCGATCACTATAACTTTCATAATTATCAATAGTTACTTCAAAGTATTTATTAGTATTGAGGTATCTAATATTTGGGAGGAATTTGGAGGAATCGAAATTTTCCTTAATCCATTAACTAAAGAATTGCGTGGACTAGTCCATGGCTCAAGACATACCATTTTCCTGGGCGGATCACTCCAAATCACACCCAAATCAAAAGGCGAAGGATGTATTAAAGTAACTTGTCTTTTAAAAAAATTATCTCGAAAAGAACTTCTTCCTGAGGTATACATAAGTAAATCAATTCCATTATTAATATTTTTTAACTCGTCAAAAGTATTTCTCAAGAAATTATTTTTTTGATCCTGACAATTTAGCGGGTTATCTATAAAATTTAAGTTTTTAAAATCTGAAATATTAAAATAAGGATGCAATCCAAAATTTATTGGCATCTCAATATTAGTTTTGTTCTGAATGTTAATAATAAATTTTAAGCAATTAGTTTTTAAAGAAACCTCAATATTGAGCTCAAAATTAAATGGATAAAAAGTTTTTGTTTTTTCAGTATCTTGTAAAATCAAACAAAGAGAATTTTTTTTCTCATTTAGGCAGTATTGCCATTGTAAATCCCTTGCAAAACCATGTTGCATAAGTGGCATATAATTTTTTCCAAATAAAGAATTGGGGATATCAAGATTTCCACAAATCGGAAACAGAATTGGGATTCCTCCTCTGATACTTTTTGTTTTATCAATAAATCTTTTTTCATCAAAATATAATATTTCTCTCCCTTCTGAAACCCAGTTAGTTATAAGCCCACCCCTCTTAGGACAAAATTTAATATAATTTTTTTCGTCTAATTGAAAAACATAAATACCTTTTTTATTATCAACGGAATTAACTTTCACAAAAATATCTCTACAAAGAATCAATCCAGTCAAGTATATGTTGATTAACTAATTCGGGGACTTCATCATGAGGGCAATGACCAGCATCAAGAATTACTTCTTTAGTATTTTCAGGAGCATATTTTTTATAAAGAAGTCTTTTGCTCGCTGTGTTCATCCAAGGATCTTTACCTCCCCATAGGAGTAAAAGTGGAGATTTCAACTTTTTGAATAATTTATCAAATGGTTCTCCTTGGACACCTGCAGGATTGAAAACACTTTTAAAAACGTTAAAGGCACCTGGATCAAGTGAAGGTTTTCTAATTGAATCAATAAGATAATCATCAACATTAGTTTGGTTTTTATAAACATTGTTTAATGCTTTTTTTATATTGACTCTTCGTCTCATGCTTTCAAATATAGTTCTTTGAAGAAAAATATTGCCTCGCAAAAATGTTTCAAAGAAAGTTTTTAAAGATTTTTGTAAAAGGCTGTTATTTGATACTTTTTCTTCACTAAACATTCCAGCAGCATTAAGTAAAACTACTCCAGCAGATAATTCTTTTAGTTCTGCACTTGCTGCTAGAGATGCATAGCCACCTAAAGAATTACCAACAATAAATGTTGGTTTTTTAATTACTTCTTTCACATATGTTGCAACTTGATCTTTCCAAAGATGACTTGAATACTGGACATCTGTTGGCTTGGGACTTTTTCCAAACCCCAAAAGATCTATTGCATGAACTTCATATTTATCACTCAAAACAGGGATATTAAAACGCCAATGATCTGTGGAAGCTCCAAAACCATGTATCAACAAAATTGCACATGATTTTGAACTTTCTTCTTTAGGTTTTGCAGTAATAGTGTGTATTGGATAATTCAAAAAATTCCATGCATAATTTACCTCATCACTTATAAGCACTGGTTTTTCCATTTAATAAACAATTATATTTATTGATTCTAATAAAATTATTCGTTAAAGAAGACCTACTGGATCAGCCGCAACATCATCTGAAATTTTATTATCACCACCTGGGGGCTTATCCTTCAAAACAATTCTTAAAAGAACAGGAGCTAGGAATGTCGTTCCAATGACCATTAATAAAATTGCCGCCTCAAGGGATGGTGTTAAAAGCTTAGCGCTTGTTCCTAATCCAAGAAAAATTAATCCCACTTCTCCTCTAGGCATCATTCCTAAACCTACAACTAATCTGTTTGTAGGCTTATCACTTGAGAAAACCCATCCAGCAGCTATTTTACCTATAATAGCAACGACTAATAAAAATCCTGCTACGACAAGAGCAGACCTACTTGCTGGGTCAAGTGGATTAATAACTGATAAATCCATACCAGCACCTACCAGTACGAAAAAGATGGTCGCAAATAATGAGACCAATGGCAAAACTGATTGCTGGATAGCATGATTATTTTTAGAACTACTAAGAATTAAACCAGCGGCAAAAGCTCCTAAAGCTGCTTCAAGACCTATCGCTGTAGCGACAAAACAACATAAGACAAGTATTACAAAAGAAGCTACAACTACCGCTCCAGGTGCTTTCAACCTATCAAGAAGCCAATCAAATCCAGGAGCTGCAGTACGACTTAATGCAATAGCTGCAATTACAAATACAACAGCTGCTGCAACTAATTTAACTATTGGAGCTATCTCTAAAGAGCCTCCAGCAGCAAGAGCTACAACTACCGCAAGAATAACAATTCCTAAAATATCATCTAAAACTGCTGCTCCAATAACGATTTGACCTTCCCTAGTTTTCAAATATCCTAGTTCACCAAAAACACTTGCTGTAATACCTATACTTGTAGCGGTCATTGATGCTCCTGCAAATACTGCTGGAATAAGATCTACCTGGAAAATAAACATTAATCCAAAAGTACCAAAAGCAAAAGGCAAAATTACGCCTGCCATAGCAACTGTAAAAGCTTGCGCACCAACTGCAACTAATTCCTCTAATTCACTTTCTAATCCTGTTAAGAAAAGAAGCGCATATAATCCAAGTGTCGCAACAGCTTGAAGAGAAGGAAAACTTTCAAAATAGACGTCAGGAACAACTTCTGGCGGTATTGATGCCAAAGAACTTATTACGTTTACCAATCCTTGATTTAATTCTGTATGAGCAGAGGGTGGTATTAATAAATGGAAACCAGATGCTCCAATAACAACCCCTGCTAAAAGCTCTCCAACAATAGTAGGTAAACTTAGTCTTACTAATACTTCCGCTAATGCTCTAGCAGCTAAAAATATCAATAGAAATCTAATTACTCCGATGAGAGTCTCAGCAACTTCTAAATCATGTGCACTTAATTCAGCAAGTAAAGGATACATTTTAAATGCGAGAAAAATTAAACTATCTAATTGGAAGATAGTTTATGGAGGGCCCACTTTACAAAGTATGTAAAAAAAAAGCAAAAATACTCAACAAGTGTGGATCTGAAGGTACAACAAAGAATTTATATAAAAACTGGCTAATGTCATATATATGTCAAATCTAATGAACTCCAACGAACCCTTTGATCTACGCTTGCCTACTCCAGGCTGCTATTTAGATCCTGAGAAAGCTGGCATGGATTCTGATGCGCTCTTCAAAGGAATGACAGAGCACTTATTCTTTACTCTTGGCAAATTAGCGACTTCCGCTAGTCCTCATGATTTATATATGGCGCTGAGTTACGCGGTTAAGGATAGATTAATGACAAGATATTTAGCTAGTCAAGAAGTAATAAGAAAAAAGCCTCAAAAAACTGTTGCTTACTTATCAGCAGAATTTTTAATCGGTCCACAATTAAGTAATAATTTATTAAATCTTGGCATAACACAAGAAGCGGAAGATGCCTTGAAAAGGTTTGGAATAGAATCACTTTCAACAATTCTTGAAGTCGAAGAAGAGCCAGGCCTAGGTAATGGTGGTCTTGGAAGACTCGCAGCTTGTTATATGGAGTCTTTAGCTTCGTTACAAGTTCCTGCCGTTGGTTATGGTATTAGATATGAATTCGGAATATTTAACCAATTAATACGAGATGGTTGGCAAGTTGAGGTTACAGATAAATGGCTTAAAGGTGGTTGGCCATGGGAATTGCCTCAACCTGATGAATCATGTTTTGTTGGTTTTGGGGGGCGAACTGAAAGTTATAGAGACGATAAAGGTAAATATAGATCAAGATGGGTTCCCTCAGAACATGCAATTGGTGTTCCTCATGATGTTCCAGTATTAGGCTACAGAGTAAATACATGTGACAGATTAAGATTATGGAGAGCTGATGCAACCGAGAGTTTTGATTTTTATGCTTTCAATATTGGTGATTATTATGGTGCGGTAGAAGAAAAAGTTGCCTCTGAAACTCTATCTAAAGTTCTTTATCCAAATGATGGAACTGATGAAGGGAGAAGACTAAGGCTCAAACAACAACACTTCTTTGTCAGTTGTTCTCTCCAAGATATGTTGAGAAGTATTGAAAAAAGATCTATCCCCATAACAGAATTTGCCAAACATTGGACTGTTCAATTAAATGATACTCATCCAGCAATTGCAGTTGCTGAGTTAATGCGTCTATTAATTGATCAGTATCAAATAGGTTGGGACAAAGCATGGAATATAACTACTTCATCAGTAGCATATACAAACCATACATTGCTGCCTGAGGCATTGGAGAAATGGGATTTAAGTCTATTCAGTGATTTACTTCCCCGTCATTTAGAAATTATTTACGAAATAAATTGGAGATTTTTACAACAATTAAGACTTCGTTACCCAGGTGATGACAAGATTTTACAAAAACTTTCTATTATTGATGAAGAAGGTTCCAAGTCAGTGAGAATGGCTCATTTAGCTACTATTGGAGCTCATCATATTAATGGTGTTGCTGCACTTCACTCCGACCTAATAAAAAGACAACTTCTCCCAGAGTTTGCAGAGCTATGGCCTGAAAAATTTACTAATGTAACTAATGGAGTAACTCCTAGAAGATGGGTTGCATTAGCAAATCCTTCTTTATCTAATTTGTTAGAAAAAGAAGTTGGTCCAGATTGGATTACGAATATGGAACTACTTAAAAAATTAGAAAAGAAAAAAGATGATGCAAATTTCCTTCAGGAATTTGAGGAAACTAAATTGATTGGAAAACGAAAGTTAGCAAGTTTTATTCATACAAAAACAGGGATTCTTGTTGATCCATCAAGTCTTTTTGACGTCCAAGTTAAAAGAATCCATCAATATAAAAGACAACATTTAAACGCTCTGCAAATTATTGCTCAGTATTTAAGAATCAAAAATGGTACAAGTAACTATAAAGCTCCTAGGACAGTTATTTTTGGAGGTAAGGCTGCTCCAGGATACTTTATGGCTAAATTAATTATCAGATTTATTAATGGCATCGCAGATGTAGTTAATTCGGATCCTGATATGGAAGGACTTTTAAGAGTCGTTTTCTTACCTGACTATAATGTCAAACTTGGAGAAATAGTTTATCCAGCAACAGACCTTTCTGAGCAAATTTCAACTGCTGGTAAAGAAGCATCAGGTACAGGAAATATGAAATTTGCAATGAATGGAGCTTTAACTATAGGAACTCTTGACGGAGCAAATGTAGAGTTGAGAGATCTTGTTAAAAAAGAAAATTTCTTCCTTTTCGGAAAAACTGAAAGTGAAATAATGCATCTAAAAAATAATGGTTATTCTCCCAAGACTTTCATTGATAAATGTCCTGAGTTAAAAGAAGTAATTCGTTTAATCCAAATTGGCCATTTTAGTAATGGAGATAAAGAATTATTCAAACCTTTATTAAATAGTTTGACTGGAAATGATCCATTTTTCGTAATGGCTGATTTCGAAGACTATTTAAACAAACAAGATGAGGTTAGTAACTTCTGGAATAATAAAAAAGCGTGGAATAAAATGGCTCTATTAAATACTGCAAGATCAGGATATTTTTCTTCAGACAGATCTATTAGAGAATATTGCGAATCTATATGGAAAGTTTCACCTATGCCAGTTGAAATTACATGTGATATTGAAGAAGTAACTACTTAAAGTTATTCTTATCAGGAATATCTGGTGTTTGATGAAATAATCTATTCAATATCAACCTATCAATATTTAGTGGATCGGGAGCTAACTTTTTAGAAATTTCTTTAAATTTAACTTCCACATTTTTAGAAACTTTAGTATCAAAAATCCTCTCCATTAAAGCTTCAATAGAGTACAAATAAGCATTTACATTTTCAAGTTCTTCTATTGCATCTGCAATTTCCATATCAGAAATATGTGTATTATTTTCAACAGATTTGTCTTTATTATCTTTATCAGATAATTGATTTTGTAATTCTTCAGTAACTTTGCTGCAAAGAGTTCTAAAAGATTGGATAGACGCCCAGTTTAATTCCTGTTGTTGTTTCAAAGTAGGAAATTCTCGAATTAAACGATCATGCTCTTTATAAAATTTCTGACAATCAGGGCATTGACATGGTTCTTCTTTCAAAAGAATAAATAAAGCTATCTCATATCATTGCATTATTTCGGCATAATTGTAGGCCCATCAAATAATTCGTCATTTTCATCCAAAGAGTCTGGACTATCAGGCAAAGGAATCTCAATACTAGTCACCAAAGTAATAACATCTCTTAATCTCATTGAGTCTGCAAACCATCCCATTGCTTGTTCAGCATCTCCTCTCTTTTCGGCATCATTTGCTTGGTCTTCATGAGCTTCTGCTAATAAAGAAAGCCAACAAAGGCATCTTGCTTGAACTATAGACAGATCTATATCATTTGGTTGGGATTTAGAAATACGTTCATGCTCTTGCTGAATTAAGAGTTTTAAACGCATATCGTGCAGCTTAGCCATAAAAGCTTTATTACTAATTACACGCTAGCTAGAGAGTTGTGAATATGCACGCATACTACATATAGTTTACCAACTGAAACGGGACTGGAGGGAATCGAACCCACGACCTACGGTTTAGGAAACCGTTGCTCTATCCTACTGAGCTACAGCCCCAGGAGATGTTTTTTGGGGTAACAAGTATTATGCTAAATGAAAGCAGGAGAGGCAATCGCAAAAATGTTTTATTTTGTTTTGAAAATAAACCTTTTTGAGGAAAGTCCGGGCTCCCATATGGTCAGGCTTGCTGGGTAATCCCCAGTGCGGGTAACCGTGAGGATAGTGCCACAGAAACATACCGCCTAATACTTTACGTATGGCAAGGGTGCAAGGGTGCGGTAAGAGCGCACCAGCAACATTGAGAAGTGTTGGCTAGGTAAACCCCGGCTGGGTGCAAGGCTAAGTAGATTTATGACCATTAAAAAATCTACTTTTAAGCGCCGCTTGAGGCTGTGAAGTAATTCCAGTCCTAGATAGATGATTGCCCATCTTATTAAGATGAACAGAACCCGGCTTATGACCTGCTTTCTACTTAATGAAAATACTTAATCTATATGGATACCTTAATTGATGACAAAAGACTTGAACAAATTATTAGGTTTTTAAATTCGCTTAATATAAACTCAAAAAGATTTATTGAAATTATCAAGCAAAAAGATAAATTAATACTTCATACTTTCAATGAAGCATTAACACACTCTTCCGCAAACAAGATAGTTAATCATGAAAAATTAGAATTCTTTGGAGATGCTGTTCTCAGATTATCAGCATCAGATTTTATAGAGAGAACATATGATAATTTGAGTGTTGGTAATAGATCGGAACTAAGATCTCAAATAGTGAGTGATGAATGGTTAACTGAATTAGGTAAAAAAATATTTATAGAAAAAGTAATAATAAAAGGACCCAAAGCAATGGGTGATGAGAATTCAAAAGATACTATAATTGCTGAAACTAGTGAAGCGTTAATTGGCGCAATCTATAAGTGTTTTAATTCAATACATGAAGTCAATATATGGTTAGATGAATTTTGGAAAAAAGATGCTGAATTATATTTACAAGCACCACATAAATATAATGCTAAATCAGCGTTACAAGAATGGTGTCAAAGTCAAGGATTTGATTTACCTATTTATAAAATATATGAAGTATCAAAAAATCACGGGGACCCAAAAAGATTCTCTTGTGAAATATACATAAATGGATCTAAAAAAGCTAGCAGCTTAGGGCATTCTCATAAAAAAGCCGAAAAAAATGCTGCAAGTATTTTGATACAAAAGATTTATCAGAGAAAGAAAAATTAATTCTTCAAACAAGTTCCAAATTATTCAATTGAAATGTTACTAACTTATCCCAATTGCCTCCCTCAAAAAGAACAGCTGCCGTTTTATTAGTTACTCTTTGTACAAATCCTTTATAACCTCTATAAATAGAATTAACATCTTTAACAACTACTACAGAACCGGGTAGTATTGGTTTATTCGGAAATTCCATAGAAATAATTTATTTATATAATATGATAAATAATGATGATTGGTTGATTGTTGGTTTAATAACATCTCCTCAAGGCATTAATGGGAAAATTAAGGTTAAGTCTCTTAGTGATTTTGAAGAAAGATTTACAGACCCTGGTAAAAGATGGATACAAAAAGAAAACGAGACTCCTAGAGAATTAGAACTTACTCATGGTTTTAAAAAACCAGGTAAAGAATTATTCATAATTACATTTAAAGGTATAAACAATAGGAATCAAGCGGAAAACTTAAAGGGATATAAAATCCTCGTGAAGATTGATGCAATTCCAAAATTGAATAAGGGAGAATTCCACTTAACCGAACTAGTGAATTTAAAAGTCAAAGTTTTAGAAAATAACCAATTACATATAATTGGAAAAGTTATTAACTTCACGAACGAGAAAAATAATTTACTTGTGATTCAACTTTTGAAAAATAACAAAGAAATTTTAATACCATTTGTTAAGGAAATTGTTCCAGTAGTAGATATTAAAAAAAAATTTATAGTACTTACTCCACCTTCGGGTCTATTGGAGCTGTAAATTCTATTTTTAAAAATTTTTACTCTACTGTTACGCTTTTAGCGAGGTTCCTTGGTTGATCAACATCAAGTCCTCTATGAGCAGCAATATGATAACTCAATAATTGAAGAGGGATAATAGCAAGCAAAGGTGAAATCCATTCATTTGTTGAAGGTATGGTAATTAAATAATCAAATATTTCAGTCCCATTACATTGAGGGGCAACACCAATTAAATAAGCATCTCTCGCTTTTGCTTCTTGAGCATTACTAATTACCTTATCAAATACTTCCCCTGGAGTAGCTATTGAAATTACAGGTACTTTTTTATCTAATAAAGCTATTGGTCCATGCTTCATTTCCCCAGCAGGAAAACCTGCAGCATGAATATAACTAATTTCCTTCAACTTCAGAGCCCCCTCAAGCGCAATGGGATAATTTATGCCTCTACCCAAAAAAATAACATCTTTAATATTAAAAAAATCATGTGCAAGTTTTTCAGAAGATTCATTATGTTTTTCTAAAAGGTCTTCAACTAATACTGGTAATTTAGTTAATTCTGATACTAATTGACTAATATTTTCATTACTTTGATTTCGTTTAATTTGAGCAAATTTTATAGCTAATCCATAAAAAGAAAGAAGTTGAGCGAAGAAAGTTTTAGTAGCAG
>QCUA01000011.1 GCA_003210915.1 Prochlorococcus sp. AG-676-L21
TGGTGATGATGTATTGAGAGAAAATGCTAAAAGAATAAGTAAAGTTGATAATTCTATAAGAAATTTAGCTAAAGAAATGCTTCAAAGTATGTATGCAGCCAAAGGGATTGGACTTGCTGCTCCGCAAATAGGAATCAAGAAGGAGTTACTTGTAATTGATGTAAATTTTGAAGATGCTGCTGCTGATCCATTAATTTTAATAAATCCAGAAATTACTGATTATGGAACAACTTTAAATTCGTATGAAGAGGGGTGTCTAAGTATCCCAGGAGTTTATTTAAACGTTGTAAGACCTTCAACAATTAAATTAAGATTTAGAGATGAAATGGGTAGGCCAAGAAAAATGAAAGCTGATGGACTCTTAGCAAGATGCATTCAACATGAAATGGATCATCTCAATGGGGTTTTATTTGTTGATAGAGTTACTTCAAAAGAAGATTTGAATAAAGAACTCATCAAAGAAGGATTTCATCAAAAAGATGTAATACCAATAAACTGATTTAATTATTCAATCAAGTAATGGCTGAAACTACAATCTTTAGCAAAATAATAAATGGTGAGATTCCATGCGAAAAGCTTCATGAAGATGAGCTTTGTATAGCATTTAATGATATTGCTTCTCAAGCTCCAGTTCACTTTTTAGTAATTCCTAAAAAACCATTAGTTAGTTTATGCGAGTGTTTGGAGGAAGATAAAGATTTATTAGGACATCTTCTTATAGTAGGAAAAAATATTGCCAAATCTAAGAAATTAAAAAATTGGAGAACCGTTATTAATACCGGTGAAGAATCTGGACAAACAGTATTTCATTTACATATACATTTTTTAGCTGGTAGAAAAATGAGTTGGCCTCCTGGCTAAAACTCTCAAAAGAGTTTCTTTTTAGCTATAAATAAGAAAAAAATTTAATATGAATTCTCCAAAATCCCTCAATAAAAAACCTAAAAATTTATTAGATCTAATTACTATAAATTGGGAGAGTTTAGATGAATCTCAGAAGATAGTTTTAACTAAAATTTGGAAAGTATTAACTTACAAATGGCAACTACAGATTTTATTTAATTTACCTTTTCTAATATGGTGGCTATTGGATGTGTCGATTATAAAAGTTCATGAATTTGATTTAAAACTATTAACTTACCTAAACCTTCCCGATTGGGCACTAGCATTAATAGGCTTTGGTCAAGCAACAACATAAAAGATATAATTGATTTTAAAAGAAAATAATTTTAATATTGATGAATCCAATTGTCAGCAAGAAATCTAGAATTTATAATCAGCTGGAAAAGTTAAGAAAATTAGCTCAACCTTTTTTCCTACCAATTGATCAGTGTAATGGCTATCAATTCATTTGGCTTCTAATATCACTACTGTTTTGTGTGGGTGGCATTGTTCTAATTGGCCTAACTGGAATAATAAGTTTTTTGGAAAATATTCAACCAGTTCTTGTTGAGAAATATTTTGGCGGAGTACAAAATACTATCAATGGGATTTGGTCTGGTTGGTGGGGTTTATTTTTTTCAGGATTATTTCTAATAGGTTCAGGAAGTTTTTTTGCCTTAAGAAAACAATTAAAAAATAGGAGATGGTTACATTGGCTAATTCTTGGAATAATTGTATTAATGCTACTTTCAGTTAATGGAATAAACGCAGGTATAGGTTTCATATATAAAGACCTAACAAACGCTCTAAATTTAAGACAAGAAGCAAGCTTTAATAATATTTTAATTATATATGGATGCTGTTTTGCAGCAGCGTTACCAATCAGAGTATTACAAATTTTTTGCACATATAAACTTGGAATCATTTGGAGAGATTGGCTTACCAATAAATTAGTCTCTGACTACATGACTAATAAGGCTTATTACACTTTAAATCCTAATGATGAAGCAACTGATGTTGACAACCCAGATCAACGAATTACAGAAGATACAAAAGCTTTTACCAGTCAAAGTCTAAGTTTCACATTGGGAGTTTTTGATGCGTTACTTACTTTTTCCCTCAATATATTAATTCTGTGGACAATAAGTAGAAATCTTACCTTATCCTTATTTGGTTACGCTGCTTTTGCTACCTCAATTCTTATAATTTCCGGAAGGAAATTAGTTAAACTTGACTATAATCAATTACGTTATGAAGCAGACTTTAGATATGGATTAGTTCATATTAGAGATAATGCAGAGTCAATAGCTTTTTATTCTGGGGAAAAACCAGAAAAAACTGAAACTCAAAGAAGATTAATTGAAGTTGTCAATAATTTTAATTTATTAATAATTTGGAGAGTCATTATTGATGTAATGCGTAGATCAACCACTTATGCAGGTGTATTTATACCTTATTTGATAATGTCAGCAGCTTACTTTACCGGGGAAATAGATTTTGGGAGTTTTAATCAATCAATTTTCGCCTTTAATATTGTTGAAGGATCATTATTCTTTGTAGTTAATCAAATAGAAGAATTAGCAAAATTCACTGCAGGAATTAGCCGTTTAGAAGGATTTCAATCTAAAGTAGAAACAATTAGTAAACAAAAGCCAACAGAAAATAAACAAGATATTTCGAATATTTCTTCAATTATTATTAATGATGTTAGTCTTTCTCCTCCAGACTCAACAAAAACTATAGTCAAAGATCTTAATTTAAGTATTGATGTCAATCAGTCATTACTTGTAGTAGGTCCATCAGGTTGTGGTAAAACATCCCTTTTAAGAATGATCAGTGGTTTATGGGAACCAGCTCTTGGTTCAATACAAAAACCAAAAACAGGAGAATTATTATTTATTCCTCAAAAGCCATACATGCTTTTAGGTTCCTTAAGAGAACAATTATGTTATCCAACAGAAGTTGCTAAATTTTCTGATGAACATTTAGTAGCCGTTCTTGATGAAGTTAATTTAAGTTCACTTATAAATCGTTACCCTAACCTCGATATAAAACAAGATTGGCCAAGAATTTTATCTTTAGGAGAACAGCAAAGGCTTGCTTTTGCAAGGCTTTTATTAAATTCTCCTAGATTTGCAGTCCTAGATGAAGCAACTAGTGCACTAGACATAGCGACTGAAAAACGCTTATATAATTTATTAAGAGAAAGAGAGCTATCTCTAATAAGTGTTGGACATAGGCCAAGTTTAAAAGACTTTCATGAAAACATTTTGGAATTAAATGGAGATGGAAATTGGAAATTATTCACCTCTGATAAGTATAATTTTAAAAATTAGTAGAAAAAAATGAACTCAACTGAAAAAGACGATTTAAGTGAAGGTCTAGTGAATAAAGAGAACATGAATTCTGAAGGAATTAAAATTGATGAGCAATCAATTGAAATTGAAGATAAATATAAGTTTGGATGGAGCAATTATTCAGAAATAACAAATGGAAGATTCGCAATGCTAGGATTTTTAGCAATTATTTTAATTGAATTAATAAGTCAAAAATCATTTCTAAATTGGGCTGGGATATTTTAATTAGTCATCAAATCTAGAGCTGTTATCTCTGGGTTTATTTTTTTTTGTGCCTACAGTATATCTTCCAGTTTTATTTTTAGAGGTTGATCTTGCACTCGCTGCTGTGCTTCTTGTTTGACGAGGCTTTTTTACTTCATTTATATTTGTAGAAAATGATGCATCTTCTACTTTTTCTCTTGAAGTCTGAGATCTTATAGATGATCTTGTTGATTTGTTAGAAGAGAGTGAAGAATCCTTAAGAGAGGAATTATTTGATTTTCTTGAAACTTCTTGATTAGATAATGGCCGAGAGCCTCTTTTAATTTCACTTCTTGATGATCTTCTTTCTCCAAAACTTCCTCTTCTATCCTCATTACTAATCCTATTGTCTTCAGTCCGATTTCTTCTTCTCTTAGGTTCATCATTCTCAAATTGATTAGACTCTCTTAAAGAAGGACGCCTCCTGCTTACTGCAGATTCAGGGATAGCTCTTGATATATTTCTCCTTTGCGATCTACCTTCCATATAATCATCTTCTAAATCATCATCTTGAGGTTTAAATCTTCTAGAAGGTCTATCAGAATCTTCAAATTGATCATAATCGTCATTAAATCTATTTCTAGAAGAATTTCTAGGCATATCTGGAATCTGATCATCTTCAAAATAAGAAGATCTTCTTGCTTGGTCAGTGGCAACGCCTCTTAATCGAACACTTTCATATGCAAAGAATACCGTCGTTCCTGCTAATAAAAACTGCCCAAATTGCAAAATAGGATCTAATCTCCATCCTTGAAAAAATAATATTCCTCCACATAAAAGACCTATTGCCGCAAAGAAAACATCATAATCTCTTGCCAGCGCAGGTTTAAATGACCTCAAAAAATATAGGCCGCCTCCACATACAGCTAGTACGATGCCTACAATACTCGCCCAGTTTAGACTAGCATTGACCACTTTTTTTCTCCAAAACTTATTTTTTTAAAGTGCAATAAAGCACCTTTATATATAGTTTACTTAAAACTTTTATAAAAACTAGCGTCTACGTGTAGCTGAAGTACGTTCAAGTGAATCTTTTTGGCTAACAAAGATCAAAAAAGCTGCTGCTGGAATAACTATAAGTAACGCTGCTGCGAAGAAACTCGCTATCATATTAAAACTAGAATTACCAGCGACTTCTGGGGAAACATCAGCCGCTAATATTAGATTTGAAATTTGAATCACTTTTTTAAAATTAAATTCTGAATTTATAATACGAATTAAATCCCAACTTATGGGATATTTATTAAGATGGATTAAATAATTGTCATTTCATTGTCTCAAAACTATTTAAACGTTTTAGATCTTACGTTAGGAATTCTTTTATCGTTTCTAACGCTAGTCTTTTTAATAAGATTAATATTAACTTGGTACCCAAAAGTTGATTTAAATAAGGGTCTTTGGTTATTTATTGCAGTCCCAACAAGTTCTATTTTAAACTTTACAAGAAAATTGATTCCTCCCATCGGGGGGGTCGATGTGGGGCCAGTCATTTGGATAGGAATAATAAGTTTTATAAGAGAAATATTGGTTGGACAGCAAGGTTTAATCAAATTAGCCATTCATAAGAGTATTAATTAAGAAAGCATGATATTGCATTTAATAGTTGGGTAATAATTCTTCCTCAACGTATTTTGTATGAATTTTGCCTTCCATAAATTTTCTTTTATTGAGAAGAGATAAATGAAAGTTAATTGTTGTTGGAATTCCTGTTACAGCGCATTCATTTAAAGCTCTATTCATTCTTTTAATAGCAGTATTACGATCTTTACCCCAGACTATTAATTTTCCTATAAGAGAATCATAAAATGGAGGTATTTCATAACCAGTATAAACATGACTATCAACCCTTACTCCAGGACCCCCTGGAGGCAACCATCCCGTTATTTTTCCAGGCGATGGGCGAAAATTATGCGAAGGGTCTTCAGCATTAATTCTGCATTCAATAGCATGACCTTTTAATTGAATATCGTCTTGAGTAAATTCTAAATTGTCACCTCCAGCTATTTTGATTTGTTCAGCGATTAGATCAACACCAGTAACCATTTCAGTTACGGGGTGTTCCACTTGAATTCTGGTATTCATCTCCATAAAGTAAAAATTATTCTCATCATCTACTAAAAATTCAACAGTTCCCGCCCCTTCATAACTAATACTTTTTGCAGCAGCAATGGCTGCATTACCCATTTTTTTTCTAAGAGAATGGTTTATAGCTGGACTGGGAGACTCTTCTAATAATTTTTGGTGCCTCCTTTGTACAGAACAATCTCTCTCTCCTAGATGAACCACATTACCTGACCTGTCAGCAAGGATTTGAATTTCTACATGTCTTGGCTTTTTTATAAATTTCTCCATATATAAACCATCATTTCCAAATGCCGCTTCTGCTTCTCCTTGGGCTGCTTTAAACATTTTTTCTAAATTAGCCTTATTTTCAACCAATCTCATTCCTCTACCTCCTCCTCCAGCCGTGGCTTTTATTATGACAGGATATCCAATCTCTTTTGCCATTTCGTAGGCCTCCTCGACACTCGATAATAAACCTTTACTTCCCGGAACAGTTGGTACTCCGACTCTCTCCATTGTCTCTTTAGCAGTAGATTTGTCTCCCATTGATCTAATAGCATTGGGAGATGGACCAATGAAAGTTATACCATGATCGTTACACATTTCTGCAAATTTATCGTTCTCCGCAAGAAAACCATAACCTGGATGAATAGCATCAACTCCTCTAGATGTAGCAGCAGCTAAGATATTAGGAATATTTAAATAACTCTTGTTACTTAGTGAGTCTCCAACGCAAACTGCTTCATCTGCTAATTGCACATGCAATGCCTTTTTATCTACGGTGCTATAAACAGCAACAGTTGCAATATCAAGCTCTCTACAACTTCTGATAATTCGTAAAGCTATTTCTCCACGATTAGCAATTAAAACTTTTTCAACCATTACAAAATTAAATTGAAGAAATAAAAATTAATTTAAATTGAAATTACTTTAAAAAGTATTCAATAAAATTTTTGAATTTCAAGAATGCATTGATTAACAATACAACCTAAAACGTTATATGTGGATAATTATTTATTTATGCAATAGAAAAAATCAGTCATTTTAAGTATTTAAAACTAAGTTATATAAAATAAATCTTTTAAGAATTTAAACAGAGCAAATTAGTAAAATATTATCGCAAATTAATGCGCTTAATGTATGATAACTTAGTGGTTTAAGAACACCCTTGTGCTCGAAAACCCTTTGCGGACGTGGCGGAATTGGTAGACGCGCACGTCTAAGGAGCGTGTGGCTTAGGCCTTGCGAGTTCAAGTCTCGCCGTCCGCATTTAATGTATCTTGGATTGACTGCAATGAAAGAAAAATCAATTGCAGTTGTAATTATCTCTAATGGGCCTGGAGAATTATCAACGTGGGTAAGGCCTGTAGTGGATTATCTAAATAAGATAAATGATACTTCGAAAAATATTGATAAACTGAATTTCTCAATAAGATTAGTTTTAGTACCGTGTCCAAATGCTACTGGTAAAGAATATGAAGTTGCTAAATCATGGCACAAATTTGAATTAGTTACAGAAGCAAAGACTTTTTGGAAATTGTTAATCAGGCCTGCTCAATATGCAAAATGGCCTAAAAAAGGGATCGTTATTTTTCTTGGAGGTGATCAATTTTGGAGTGTTTTGTTAGCAAAAAGATTAGGTTATATCAACATCACATATGCTGAATGGATTTCAAGATGGCCACGTTGGAACAATGTAATTGCAGCAATGAATAAAAACGTTAAGAAAAGCATTCCTTCAAAATATAGATATAAATGTAAAATTATTGGCGATTTAATGGCAGACATTACTAATAAAAAAGAAATTGCTTTAAATCTTGAAGAAAAAAAGTGGATTGCTTTACTACCAGGTTCTAAAAAAGCAAAGCTCATGGTAGGTATTCCTTTCTTTCTTGAAATGGCTGATCATATTAATAAAAATAATAGAAATATTAACTTTATTATTCCCATAGCACCAACTACAAGTACAACCGAATATTTATTCTTTCAAAGTAATAAGAATCCTATATCAAAATATTATTCATCCAAAATTAAACAAATTAAACAAATTAAAAGTTCCGTTTTTGATTATGTTATTGAAACCTCAAATAATACAAAAATTTATTTAATTAATAAACACCCTTGCTATGAAGTACTAAAAAAATGTGATCTTGCAATTACCACAGTTGGAGCAAATACTGCCGAATTAGCTTCACTTACTTTACCCATGATAGTTGTTCTACCCACCCAACATTTGAATGTAATGAACGCTTGGGACGGTATCTTCGGAATAATTGGGAAAATTTCTTTTATCAATAAATTCTTCACTTTTATAATTAAAAATTGGTACTTAAAGCAGAAAAAATTTTTTTCATGGCCAAATATAAAAGCTAACAAGTTAATTATTCCAGAAAGAATAGGAAACATTTCACCAAAACAAATCGCTAATGAAGCTATATTTCTGATAAAAAATAAAAAATATTTAAGTGAGCAAAAAGATAATTTATCAAAACAACGAGGGAAAACTGGTGCAGTTAAAAAATTAGCTTACATAATTTTTAATTCGATCAAAAAATTCAGTTAATTACTAAATAATTACCAAGGATCATCAATTTCTACGGATTCTGATTGAGGATTTTCTATGACTGTTTTTTTCTCTTCAACAGGTTCAATATCTAAAGGTTCTTGTGACCTTTGAATAGGTCTCTTTGAAGCCCGATTGGATATAGATGGCCTTTGAACAGCAAATTCTGTCGTCTTTTCTTCATCAGTTTGATTGTCTAATTGTTCAGAGGAGTCATTATCCAAATAAAGTTGTTTTTTATTATTTATTTTTTCTTTTGTGGTTTCGATTTCTACATATTCCAGTTCTTCTTCATACTCTTCTTCTATAAATTCTTCTTCTTTAATTTCTTCCATAAAATTATTTTGTTCTTCTGATTCAGAACCTGACAATAGCTGATTCTCCACTGGAACAAGATTTGCTGTATACCTATTAGCTTCCCTTTCTTCCCAAGAAGAACCACCTACCCCAAGTTTCTCGAGTAATCCACTACTTAACTGATTTAGTTTTTCCTCAGCACCTTCATAAACAATTATTCTGTCAGTACCACTACTGACTATCTCATCTACAGGAATTTCCCAAGTACTTAAAACGCCTTCACCTAAAAGAGGAACTCCTACTGCACCCATCACAAGAGAAATTAATTCCCCCGTCTCAATATCGAAAGAAAATCCAAGAACTCTTCCAAGAAGCTGACCAGATTCCGTAATTACCTGGCAATTTATAACTTTCCCATATCTTTCAGGAGAAAAACCGTCGCTCAATGAATCTAAAGAATCCACTAAAATTACATCGCCAACCTGCTTTATGCTTTCAAGAGGCATCCATTTAGGTAAACCTGGCAAAAATCTTGTGAGAGGATTATCTCTCAGACCTAAAGCAACTACCTCTCTTCTATCAATATCAACAACCACTTCACCTACAACCCCTAATCTCCTACCAGTATCAGTAGTAATAACTTGGGTCCCCATAAGTTCCGATCTTAACCATAGACGTTCGCTAGGTACAGAATTGCGGCCATTATTATTTGTGGATGTGTTCGACAAACTCATTAATATCTTTCTGACATTCTGACGTAAAAATTTAAAAAAGTGTGATTATGCAGCATTTGGTAATCCAACAACTTGAGTATTAGCACCTCTTGCTTGAGCAACACCAATTGTTCGTTCAGATGCACTTATCATAGGTCTTCTATGGCTTACGACTATAAATTGAGCATTTGATGACTGACTTGTTATTAATTTTGATAACCTTTCAACGTTAATACCATCTAAAAAACTATCTACTTCATCTAATGCATAAAAAGGAGAAGGCTTATATTTTTGCAAAGCAAATAAAAAACTTAGGGCCGTTAATGATTTCTCACCCCCCGACATTGAAGCTAATCTTCTAACATTTTTTCCTTTAGGATGAGCCACTAAAGTTAAACCTCCCTCCAAAGGAGCTTCTGGATTTTCGAGCTGAAGAAACCCATCTCCATCTGATAAATTGGCAAAGATCTCTCTAAAATGCTTATCAACCTCTATGAATGCCTGCATAAATGCTTCTTGTCGCATAGTTGAAACAGTTTCTATTCTCAATAACAACTCCGATCTTTCATTAGATAGAACTTCCAGTCTTTCTATCAAATCATTTAATCTTTCTGTCAATTCCTCGAGTTCATCTAAAGCCAACATATTTACCGGTTCTAAACTTTCCAATTTCGTATTAATCACAACGATCTCTGATTGTAATAAATCAAGAGTTATAGTCTCATATTCTCCAAAGCTGGGCAAAGGATCAGGTAGCTGTTTTTTATAATTTTCTAACTTGATAGTTTCGCTACGCATTTCCTCATTTAGAGAACTTATATCTCTTTCAAGATATTCCAACTTAAGGGTCAACTGATTTATTTCTTGTCTTTTATTGGAAATAGATGAATTCAACTCATCCCTTTTTCTTCTTAATATTCCGAGATCCTTTTCAAGCAATGATTTTTGACCATCAAGACTCGCAAGCTCACTTTTATAATCATCTCTTTTCTTTATCCATTCATTATGAGCATTAGAAAGCTCTTTAACTGATTCTTGTAGATTCTTTTCTTGTAGAGATATTAGATTTAATTGATTATTTATACGTTCTTGATTTAAAACAAATTGATTCTTTTTATTTAATAATTCATCTTTCTCTTGAATCATTAATTCAAGTTTTTTATCTAACTTTTCGAAATTATTATTATGAGTCATTAAAGAGGATGTTTGATTATCTTCATAATTCTTTTTAAGGATCATCTCCAATTCATCCAACTTTTTTTTAAATGGTTTTATTTCATTTTGAATGTTAGCCAACTTATCATTTAATAAATTATTTTGAGACGTAAGCTTATTAAGCCTCAAATTGTTATCATCAATTCTTTTCATAGAAACTTTTAAAGAATTATTATTTACTTCAATTTCTTTATTAGAAGATACGCAATCCTCTAATATTTCCCTTTGATTAAAATTTAGATTATTCAAGTTATTAGTTTTATTTAAAATATCATTATCTGATTTCTTCAAAGCTTCTTCAATGATAGATAGTCTTTGTTTTATGGGGTGAGCCTCGTCAATATCATTATTGGTTCCGAACCTATAAGCGAGATCTTTATTAACTTTACTACCTCCCGTAATTGCACCACTAACTTCTAAAAGTTCTCCACTCAAAGTAACCATTCTAATTTTTTGTTTAGATGATTTCGCTGACTCTAAGTCTGAAAAGACTACTGTATCTCCAAAAACGTATTTAAAAACATCATCATAAACATCATCACAATCAATTAAATTAATAGCCTTATCTAAAAATCCATTCTCTTTAAAATTCTCAAATCTTTTAAGCGCGAAATTTTTTTTATAGGTTTTAATTCTATTAAGTGGAAGAAAGGTTAATCTGCCTGCTTTCTTTTTTTTCAGAATTTCAATAGCTTTTGAAGCAATAGTGTCATTATCAACAACTATTTGTCCAAGTCTATTACCAGCTGCAATTTCTAATGCATACCTGTGCTTTTCATTAACGGCACCTAATTGAGCAACGTATCCATGTATACCCTCTAAACCTGCCTCTAAAAGTATTCTTAATGCATATGATCCCCTGGTTTCATTTAGAGCTTCTTTTCTACTTTCACATCTTGATAAATCCTTTTCGAGCCTTAATTGTTCGTTGTTTAGCCTTAGTTTAGTTTTATTTAACAAATCTATTTCAATTTTTAAAGTATCAATCTCAGATCTAATACTTCTCAAATTACGATTTTTTTTATCCGTTGATTTTTCATTATTTTGATTAAATTCTGATAGTTTTTGTTTTTCTAAATTTAAAAGATCATTTTGAGATGCTATTTCTTCTCTTTGAATATTAATTTGTATAATTTCCTCTTCAATATTCCTTTTACTAGATTCAAGAGGTTGTACTAAAGATTTTATATTTTCTAACTCATTATTAAGCTTTATACTTTGCTTTGAAAATTCACCTGATTCACCTGCAGCATCGGAAAGTTTTTTTCTAGATAGCTTGTGTTTTAAGGTTAAATCTTGAATCTCGATGTTCAATTTTTCTAGATAATTATCATTAAAGTCCTCTTGTTGATTCTTTTCTAGCTCCGTACTTTTTTTAGATATTGCAATTTTATCGCGTTGATCTTGCAGTTTAATGCCCTCCTCTTTATTGACAACTGCTATTCTTTCTAATTCCCTTAAATTAGAATTTATACTCCCAATATCAGAATTTACTTTGATTAAGTTATCTTCTCCTTTCTCTTTTAATTCAGCAATCATGATTTGCATTGCATCTTGCAATACTTGTATTTCTTTACTAAGAGATTCTTTTTGTTGATTAAATAAAATCTTACTCTTATCCAAGGTAATAGCTTTTTTCTTAATTAATTCAATATTTTGAACTTGTTTATCGAATAAAAGTACTTTTTCAATCTCCTTAATATGAAAAAGTTTTGCCTTCAACTCTTTATATTTTTTTGCTTTTTCACATTCTTTTTCAAGCTTTACTTTACTAGATTGCAGTTCGTTTTCTAGAATCTCGCATCTTTCTTGTCTTTCAAAAACATCATTAAGTTTTGAATGTGTTTGTTCAATTCTGCTATCAAAAAGAGCTACCCCTGCCAATTCATCAATCAGGGTTCTCCTCTCTTTATTATTCATTGATACTATTCTTGTAACATCTCCCTGCATCACAACATTACTTCCTTCTGGGTCAACACTTATATCTCGAAGAACTCTCTGTATTTGTTGTAAAGTGCACTGGCGTCCGTCAGAGGTATAAGTAGATGCATAAGATCCACCAGGCATTAACCGCAATTTCCTGGAAACTATCCATTCTTTTTGACCTCTATTAAGCGCGATATCATCTTCTTCTAAATCCAAAGGTGGAACATCTTCCCTTGGCGACCAATCTTCAATATTAAATTTAACGGAAACAAATGTTTCGGAAGCTTTACCTTCTTTTACTTTAGAATTATTTATTAAATCTGGTAATCTTTCTGCTCTCATCCCTCTACTATTTGCCAAACCTAAACAGAATAAAATTCCGTCCAAAATATTACTTTTCCCAGATCCATTTGGACCAGTCACCACTGTAAATCCTTCTTCAAGAGGAATTTTTACACTTCCTCCAAAAGATTTAAAATTTTCAAACTCGACCTGATTGATGTATACCAATCGCAAGTCACAATAGCTAAGTAAGAATAGCTACTTTTCAAAAAATCTCAAGAGAATTATTAAGATTATTTCTAAAAACAAATTAATTATTTTTCGTTAATTGACAAAAATTCCCATCAATTATGAACAAACCGTTTAACAATTTACCATTCAATATAATTTTTAACTCTTGGAACTCTTGAGTATGAGTAATTTTAGAGAAAATTCCATGATCAATTCTTTTTACTAAACCTCTATTATTAGAAAGTTGATATTCAACTCTAGAAAGCCACACCAATCTATGATTTGGTTGTTTTGCTATTTTAACAACACCCTTATTTAGTGATGGAATTTCGTGAAATTTCCAAGTTAAACAATCTAATTGATCTTCAACAAGAAAATCATAGTGAATATCAATTAATTTACTACCAAGAATCTTATGTTCGAGTAAAACCCATCGATTCATTATCTAGTGCATCAATACGTTATTTTATTTCAATTATCAATCATTAAAATGAACTAACAAGTTAGTACATTTTAAAAAAGGAAAAACCTAGTTACCCGCATCAGGAACAAATCTCAAAGCAATAAATAGCAAACTGCCAGCTCCTGCAATAGCTGCTGCTACCAATCCAAAATCAGTTGGAATTGTACGGGATGCAAAAATAATTGCTGCAAGTGAGATATCCATGATGAAATAAAAAACTTAATTTAATAAAGTCAGTAATAGCTTATCAAAACCTTAAGACAGAACAGGGGAGATAAATGAAATGTAAATAAAATTTTATATGTCTATAATTTTTTTATTAAAAACAAATCTAAATAGAAGGGTTTCAAATTAAGAAAATACGGACTACTGTAAAAGAAATGTAGGTGGATTAATGGAAGCTTTTCATCCTCCCAAAGAAATTGAAGAAACTATTAATGATTCTGACCTGCCAAAGGAGGAAGGCATATCAGAAAAATGGTTGCGTGAAAAAATCGATAGTTTGATTCCGTTAATACACGAAAAATGGCCTAATATTGCACAACAAACTCTTGAGACTGCAAAAGGAAGTATTGATGATTTAGTTGGAGTAATAGCAAGTCATACTGGATCATCTGCTAGTGGTATTAAAAATCAATTATTTCAAATTATTGATTCAATTCAAGAAAATAATTGGGAAATTGCAGATAAAATAGAACCAATCGAAAGTCAATTAGAAGAGTTACTAGATGAACTGAACAGTACATTAAGGCCAAAACTAGAAAACCCAATTAGAAAAAAACCAATTTTATCTATTGCTATTGCTGCTGGTATAGGATTATTTATAGGTAGTTTAATTAATAGTAGAAATAAATAAATGGATAAACCCAAAAACAAAAACTTTGCTAATACAGCTTCAAGAATCTCTGCAATTGCAAGTTCGGTAATGGATTTGCATGTCCGAATCGCACTTCAAGAAGTTGATAGAGAAAAGAGAAGATTAATAAGTGGGGGAGTATTTATTGCTATGGGTGGAATTTTATTATTATTAGTTTTAATTTGTATTCATATTATTTTTTATCTCACTCTTAGTAAGTTTAATAATTGGGCCACTGAATATAATTTACTTTTAATAATATTTGTTGATTTATTTCTTGCAGGTTTAAGCTTAAAGCTTGGAGGAAAACTTGCTAAAGGACCTTATCTACCCCAAACACTAGAGGGTTTAGGTAAAACAACAAAAGCAGTATTAGGAAAAAAATAAATTATCTTACTAAATATTTAATCCATCTACAATCAATACCTCCATTGCTTACCGGTATTTTTAAAGAAGATTTCATTTTTAAATATCTTGTAAGTTTTGGATTCCCACTTAGTAACCAGAATTCCCAACCAGAAAAATTGCTCTTCAAAAATTCACCCATATCCTCATATAAAGTAATTAATTCGTTTTCATCACCTAGTTTTTTTCCATAAGGTGGATTACATAAAACTAATCCTTCTAAAGATTTAAATTGAATATTTTTAAAATCATCATTTTGTAATTCAATATAATTATTAAGTCCTGCTTTTTTGATGTTGACTGTTGCTTGATCAAAAACATCTTTATTAATCTCACAACCAATAATTTTTGATAGTTTCTCGAAGGTAACAACTCTCTTCTGAGCCTTGTTTTTCTCTTCCTAAATCGTCTACAGCTTCAAATACTGCATTTCCAGATGCTTCTGCTTTATCAAATGCTGAAATTTAAGTGGAACTTTAAGAATTTGATTAATAGCCTCTATTAAAAAAGTTCCTGAACCACACATAAGATCAACTAAAGGTTTAGTTCCGTTCCATTCAGTCATCTTTAATAGTCCAGAAGCTAAATTTTCTTTAAGTGGAGCATTTCCAATAGCAGGTCTATAGCCTCTTTTATGAAGACTTTCAAAAGTGCTCTGTAGGCTAAGAACCCCACAATCATTATTTAAATGTAAATGAATTATCAAATCAGGATTATCTAAAGAAATATTAGATCTTTTATTCAAAACAGATTGTTGGAGATCAGTAATTGAATTTTTAACCTCAAGAGCAGTGAAATGAGAATGACTTAACGATGAAGTTCTGCCGGTTACTTGAACATTAAATGTTTTTTCAGAAGGTAACCATTTCAACCAATCAAATGAATCTCTAACTCCCTCATATAAAGAAAGCCTGTCGTAGCAGACAAAACGTGCAACTTGTCTATAAAAACGAAACGCAACTCTTGAAAAAAAATGAATTCTATAAAAAGTGGCATAATCACATTCAAAAGAAACTGATCTTTTATAGGTATTAATATTAAATCCACCCAATTCAATAATTTCGCTTGCTAAATATTTCTCTAAACCTTCAGGCGATGATGCAATTACGTTCATATATTTAAAAAATTAATGAAATAACTATTCAATACTCATTTTGCCTGCCAGAATATAAATGTCCAATTGGACTAGGTGATCTCAACCGATGTTTCGGACAGCGGTTCGATTCCGCTCAACTCCATTTCCTTTTGGGGTTGTAATGGTTTCGACGGGGCGTAAGGAAGATGACTGAAGCCTGCTCGGTTAGAGCAAAAACACAAACGCTAACAAAATCGTTAGTTTCTCCCGTCAAACAGCACCAGTTGCTGCTTGATCTCAAAGGAGATGGGGTGATATCAGCCTTATCAACCAAATGATCCAAGGAGCCTGGAAGGGCTCCACCATTTTAAATTAACAGAATTTGGTATTAGATAATTTATTAATTTGTAAAATTTACTTCAAAATAATGTATTAGAAATTATTTTTTGAATTTTATAAGTATAAATACTGAGAAGATTAGAAAAAAAATATTTTAGCGTACTAAAAATTCTCAATACAAATGAGCACAAAAAATAACATTAATGACTTATTAATAAAATATAAACCTAAAGTTTTAAGATTTACAGGTTCAAACTTTCCGACAGAACTTTGGAGCAATAATCAAATAAAAAATCTTAACAAACAATCTGCATAAAATTTATTTAATTCTCTTTTACAAGCTTGAAAAAGGATTACTTGGCATCTTTTTCAAACACTTTTGAGAAGCTTCTTGAAGCATTCCAAATTCTTTTTTGTTTAAGTTCCATTTAAAAACATTCGATATATCAATAACTTGAGACCTTTTTCTCATGCCTACAAGAGGTATGGCTCCCTGATAACAACACCAATTGATTGCTACTTGAGCTTGTGAAACTGATCTTGAAACAGCAATCTTTTTAAGACATCTCCTTAATTCAACACTTGATTTTTTATAGTTTTTAAAAATCAAACTACGTAGAAAAGAGTTTTGCTTATCTTCATCTTTTTCAGGATCCATACATAGTATTCCAAAAGATAAAGGACTATAGGCTAAAAAATCAATATCATTATTTTCACAAATTCTTTTTACATTTGTATGTTTTAAGAAATCTGGAGATAATAAAGAAAACTGAATTTGAACACTTTTAACTTTCTTATCTCTTTTTGATAAGTATTGAATTATTTTCTTTAATCTTTGGGGTCCAATATTTGATAATCCAATTTGAAAATTAAAACCTTGATCAATTAAATCACAAAGATTATTTAATAATTGTAATTCTTGCCAAGGATTATATTTTGCGGTTGACCAATGTATTTGAACTATATCTAATTTATTATTTAATCTGTCTAAACTTTTGAGATAGGGTTTGGTGAAACCTTTATTCCCCAATCTCCATGGATAAGGAGCAAGCTTTGTTGCTATTTGAACTCGTTTTTTTTGAAAAGCAGGAGTATCTAGTAAAAATTTCCCTAAAAGTTCTTCACTTCTTCCATTAAGTTTTCCAGTTCCATAAGAATCTGCACTGTCAATTAAGTTAAAACCTCTTTTTAACGCTTCTTTATAAGTCTCACGTAAATCATCATCATTAGTAATTTGATAGTCCCAAAAAACTTGATTTCCCCAAGACCATGTTCCTAGTCCAATTCTTTTTTTCACTTACTATTTTTTAAACATACTTTTAAGATTAGTCAAAACTATATATTCCACAAAAGAGTATTGAGGAAATATAAGTTTTAAAACTTTTCAAATAATTACCTATTGACATTAAGAAATTATTCTCCAAAGTAAGGAAAATATTAGTAAAAAATTGTTTATTACTGTTTGCGGTCAAAAAGGAGGTGTTGCTAAAACTTGCACAAGTATTCACCTTGCAAGTGTATGGCATTCTGAAGGCAAAAAGGTATGTATAGTTGATGCTGATAAAAACAGATCAGCATTAGCCTACTCATCCAGAGGAAATCTTCCATTTCCCGTTTTTCCAGTTAGTTCAGCCGCAAAAGCCTCCAGATCCTCCGAAATTGTTATTACTGATGGTCAGGCAAGCAGTGATACAGAAGAACTTAAACATCTTGCATACGGATCAGATTTAGTTATTTTACCCACAACCGCAAAAGCAAGGTCTGTTGAATTAACTGTTGAATTAGCCAGCTTATTAAATACTTTAAAAGTTAACCATGCAGTCATAATTGTAAAAGTAGATTTTAGACAACAAAAAGCAGCTCAACAAGCTAAGGCAGCGTTAGAAAATTTCGGTTTACACGTTTTTGATACATTTATTCCTTTACTTTCAGCATTTGATAAAGCAGAAGCATCTGGAAATGCAGTATTTGAAGCTGTAGACGATTTAGGAAGATCAGATCCTCGTCGAATGACGGGCTGGTCTGCCTACTGTTCCATTGCATCTCAAATTCCATGCCTGATTTCGAAGCACTCATCCGACACCAACAACTTAAACAACCAACAACTAATCAGCGCTTAAAAGTAGTTGATTCTCCTGATTTTGAAATAGAAAATGGAGAAAACTCACAAATCATGCAACCCAAGATATTTAATTATTTTATTGGAAGTTTTATTGGTTCTGTAATAGGAACTATTTCAATCCTCTTTCTTTACATAAACGAATATTTACCAATTGAGCTGCTAAAAATTAAGTAGTGTATTCACTATTTATTTCAACGTACTTTTTAGACAAATCACAACCCCAAGCAGTTCCTTTTTCTGAACCAGAATTAAGATTAAGAGCTATAGATACTATATCCTCAACTAAATATTTACCATTCATTCTTGTTTGCATGTAATTGGCAACTTTTTTGGAATCATATTTATTTAACTTACCCTTTTTCAAAATCTGAAAGTCTCCAATATATAAATCAAGGACATCTAATTTAAAATCAATTCCAGAATTACCAGCAGCTGAAATAATTCTGCCCCAATTTGGATCACAACCATGAATTGCAGTTTTTACCAATGAAGAATTACATATAGATTTCGCTATTTTAATTGCATCTGAATTATTCTTGGCTCCCTCAACCAAAACCTCTAGCAAACAATTTGCGCCTTCTCCATCTCTAGCGATATTTTTTGCCAAACTCTGGCATACAATATCAATTCCTGATTGAATCTTTGATAAAAATTTCTTATCAATTTTTTTTCCTGAATTTATTCCTATAAAGGCATCATTAGTACTTGTCTCTCCATCCACGGAAATAGCATTAAAAGACTTTTTAACAGCAATAGAAATCATGTTGTCCCATTCTTCTTTATCAACACCAACATCACATGTAAGAAAGGCCAACATAGTAGCCATATTCGGATAAATCATTCCTGATCCTTTTGCGAAGCCAGATATCTTTACCTTTCTACCTTCAATAAATGTTTCTATAGTTATTTTTTTGTCAACTAAATCAGTAGTTAAAATAGCTTCTGCAGCATTCTGTAAACTATTTGTTTTTAACTCCTTGACCAAATTAGGCAAATTATCAATTAAATTTTTTATTTGAATCGGGATACCAATTACACCAGTTGAGCACATTAAAACTTCTTCTTCATTTATTCCTAATAATTGTGAGACCTCCTTCGTAGCAAACAAAGTATGTTGAATACCAATATCCCCTGTACAGGCATTTGCTTGTCCGGAGTTTATTAATATTGCTCTTATAAGACCTGAAGACTTTTTAATCCTTTGTTCACAAATATCTACACAGGATGCTCGAACTATTGATTGTGTAAACAAACCACTACAAATGCTATTTTCTGGGGCTAATATTAAGGCCAAGTCTTTCTTATTAGAATCCTTTAATCCTGCAGCGATCCCTGCGAAAGAAAAACCATCAGGCTTTTCTTCACCATCACTCACAAATGACCAATTAGTCTCAAGCTGAATCAATCTTTTTTATAAATTAAATTCATAATAACTATTCTTTCTATTAAAACACTGCAATATAGATTCTTATTAAATTTATGAGCATCCACCCAAAATTAAACAATAAACAACGAAGAGTAGGTCTTACTGGAGGTATTGCAAGTGGAAAATCTACTATAGCTAACTACATAAAAGAATATATAGACATTCCAATATTGGATGCAGATCAATATTCAAAAGAACTAATCAAGCCGAAAAGTAATTGCTATAAGAAAATTATCGCTTATTTTGGACCTCAAATAGTTGATCAGCATTCTTCAGAAAATAAAATAAACAGGGCATTATTAAAAAAAATTATTTTCGAAAATTCTAAACATAGAAAATGGGTTCAAAATCTTCTTCATCCATTAATAAAAGAAAAAATGATAGAAAAATGTAATCAATTTGAAAAAAATAAAATTCTACTTTTAGTTATACCTTTGCTGTTTGAAGCAAAATTTACTGATATTTGTACAGAAATATGGTTAGTAAAATGCCCAAAAGAAGTCCAAAAGAAAAGACTTATGAAAAGAAATATAATCAGTGAAAATGAGGCTGAGAAAATTATAAATCTTCAATTAAATTTTGAAGATAAATCTAAATTTTCAGATGTAATTTTAGACAATTCAGATAATAAACAGTTATGGAAGAATACAATACAAAAACTTGTCTAGAAATTAACTATTTAGTTTTTCTGAAATGAGTTTATTAGCAAGTTTGGGATCTGCTTTACCTTTAGTTTTTTTCATCAGCTGTCCTACAAAAAAACCAAGGAGTTTAGTTTTTCCCTCTTTAAAAGATTTAACTTCTTTAGGATATTCAATGATAAGTTCTTCAATAATAGGCAAAATGCTTGCAGAATCAGATATCATCGCCAAGCCTTTTTCTTGAACTACCTTTTGTGGAGAAATATTATCCTGAATTAATTCTGGTAAGATTTCTTTTGCTATTTTTCCACTAATAACTTTCTTAGAAATCATATTAATCATCTCTGCAAGGTTAATAGGGCTAAGCTTTAATTCAGCAAAACTTTGTTTATTTGATTTCAAATAACCAACAATATCACTTGTTATCCAATTTGATGCGAGTTTAGGATCGGCTCCATTTGCTACGGTCTCTTCAAAGAAGTTTGCCATAAAAACGTCATCCGAAATAACTCTTGAATCATATGGTGACAAACCTAATTCTTTGACATATTTTTGTCTCTTCTTAGAAGGTAATTCGGGCAATTCATTAAGCCATTGATCCTTTTGTTCTTTTGATATTTCAATTGGGCCAAGATCGGGGTCTGGGAAATATCTATAATCACTACTGCCCTCTTTTAATCTCATACTTTTTGTTAATTGTTTAGCTTCATCCCACAGCCTAGTTTCTTGATAAATTTCTCCTCCATTCTCATAGACATCAATTTGTCTTTCTATTTCATACTCACAAGCCTTTTGAATAGCAGAGAAAGAATTCATATTTTTTATTTCAACTTTGGTCCCGAAAGGGGCGTTAGGGCCTCTCCTAACTGAAATGTTTACATCGCACCTTAGTGAGCCCTCTTGCATATTTCCGTCTGAAACACCAAGGTATCTAACAGTTCTTCTTATTTCTGAAGCATATTCTGATGCCTCTCTACCTGTCCTAATGTCTGGTTTACTTACGATCTCAACGAGTGCTATACCTGCGCGGTTGTAATCAACCAATGAATATTTAGAGCCAGCCAATCGATCGCTTCCTACATGAACTAACTTACCAGCATCTTCTTCCATATGAAGTCTTTCTATACCGATTTTTTTTAAGTAAGTTTCTTTATCTTTTTCTGCTATTTCAACTTCTAGCCAGCCATTTTCTGCTAAAGGTTCATCGAATTGAGAGATTTGATAGTTTTTAGGTAAATCAGGGTAAAAGTATTGTTTTCTATCAAATTTACAATGTTCTGCCACATTTAAATTTAAAGCTAGAGAAGTTTTTACTGCATACTCTAAAACAGTCTTATTTAAAACAGGGAGAGTTCCTGGTAAACCACAAACAACAGGATCAATATGAGTATTAGGTTCATCACCAAAAGCTGTTGATGCAGATGTAAATATTTTGCTTTTAGTATTAAGCTGGACATGGGTTTCTAAACCGATCACAGCTTCCCAAGGTTCTAAATTTTTCATTATTAAATATTCCTCTCTTAATCTTATTGGATATAAGGTAAAAGAGGATCAAAACATATCTAAATTATAAAAATAATTAAATGGAATCAGAAACTAAAAATACAATTTTAATTATTGGTGGAGGATTAATAGGTTTATCTATTGCTTATGAATTTGCTCGTAATAAATTTAAAGTTGAAGTTTTAAGCAAAAACAGAAGCGAATCTGCTGGATTCGTTGCAGCAGGAATGCTAGCCACCCATGCTGAGGGACTTGAAGATGAATTATTCATATTTGGACAACAAAGTCAAAATTTAATTCCAGAATGGATTAAAAATATCGAACAAGATAGTGGCATTGATTGTGGTTTAAAAAAATGTGGAATAGTAGTACCGTTTGAAAATTTAAAAAAATTGAAGAAATTCAAAACTTATAAATATGGCAAATATTTAAATCAGAAAAACCTAAAGAAAGAAATCAGTGGAATAAATACAAATTGGGAGCATGGATTACTTTTTGAACAAGACGGCCAAATAGATAATAGAAGGAGGCTTATGCGTGCACTTGAGCGTGCATGTTCTTTGCATGGGGTCAAGTTCCAAGAAGGAGCAGATGTAAAAGAATTAATCTTAGAAAAGAATAAAATTCTTGGTGCAAAAGTTTTAAACGCTACTGGAGAAATAAAAAATATTTTTAGGGAAAAAATAATTTTATGCTGCGGTGCTTGGAGTAAAAAAGTTTTAAATAACTTACCTATCTTTCCTGTAAAGGGACAAATGCTTTCAATACAAGGTCCAGAAAATTCTATTAAAAGAGTTCTTTTTGGTCCTAATACTTACTTAGTTCCTAGAGATGATGGTCTTATAGTAGTTGGAGCAACCGTTGAAGATGAGGCCGAATTTAATCAAGGAAATACACCAAAGGGCATAAATCAACTTCAAGAGGGTATTAAATCTTTATTACCAGAAGCATTAAACTGGCCACAAATGGAACATTGGTGGGGGTTCAGGCCTTGTACACCTGACTTCAAGCCCATAATTGGAAAAACTCAAATCGTCAATCTTTATGTAGCCACCGGACATTACAGAAATGGTGTACTCTTTTCAGCAATTACAAGCGATATTATGTTCAAATTAATTCAAGAAAAAACTCTCAACAATATTGAAACTACTTTCCTTAAAAAATTTAGTTTTAATAGATTTTAAATATAAATTTCTTTAATTTTCTGCTCGCCATTGAGAATCAGAAGTCTCCCAATCACATATTTCATCCTGATCAAACCATAAATTTATCTCAAATTTTGCAGTTTCTTCTCCATCTGAACCATGAATTATATTTCTACCTATATCAATAGCTAAATCTCCTCTTATAGTGCCAGGTTCAGCCTCAAGTGGTTTTGTAGCCCCAATTAATTTTCTTGCGCTTAAGATTACCCCTTCTCCTTCCCAAATCATCGCAACCACAGGACCACTTGATATAAAGGCGACTAAATCTTTAAAAAAAGGTCTTTCTCTATGTACCCCATAATGGTCTTGAGCAAGTTGCTTTGATGGAATTAATTGTTTTAAACCTATCAATTTAAAGCCTTTTTTTTCAAACCTTCCAATAATCTCTGAAACATATCCTCTCTGAACTCCATCTGGTTTAATTGCAAGAAACGTTCTCTCTTTGATCATTTAATTAGTAATCACTCTATGTATATTCTTCTTTTAGGTGGTAACTTGGCAAGTAATCATTAAAATAAAAGATATTGTTTTGAGTAATTTTCAAAAACTTATATAAATCACAAAACTAAAATTGACCGATTTTGATACAAAAAAATTAAATAAAAATTGGACTATAGAAGATAGTATTTCTACTTATGGTATTGATAAATGGGGAGAAAAATATTTTTCAATTAATTCAGATGGCAATATATCGATAAGCCCAAATAGAAAATCCAAAAAAAAAGTCGATCTTTTTAAACTTGTTAAGGAATTTAAAAGTAGAGAAATCAATACTCCCTTAATAATAAGATTCAACGACATTTTAAAAGACCGAATTACGGAATTAAATAATGCCTTCTGCCAAGCTATAGAAACTTATAACTATAAAAATATTTATCAAGGAGTTTTTCCTATTAAATGTAATCAGCAAAAAAATGTCTTGGAAAAAATCATTGAATATGGGGACCCTTGGAATTTTGGTTTAGAAGTAGGAAGTAAATCAGAATTATTAATTGGATTATCAATCCTAGAAAATCAAAAATCACTTTTAATTTGTAATGGATATAAAGATAAAAAGTATATTGAGACTGCAATATTAGCCAGAAAACTTGGTAAACAGCCAATTATAGTTATTGAACAAAGAGATGAAGTTAAAAGAATTATAGAAGCTGTAAAAGATCTCAAAGCAACCCCCATACTTGGAATTAGATCAAAATTATCAAGTAAGAGTAGTGGGAGGTGGGGTAAATCAGTGGGAGATAATTCCAAATTTGGATTATCAATTCCAGAAATAATGCTAACAATAAAAGAGCTCAAAGAAGCAAATCTAATAAATGAAATGAAGTTGCTGCATTTCCATGTTGGAAGCCAAATCAGTGATATATCAGTAATAAAAGATGCATTACAAGAAGCTAGTCAAATATTTGTTGAACTATCTAAGTTAGGAGCACCAATGAAATATATAGATGTTGGAGGCGGCTTAGGAATAGACTTCGATGGAACTAAAACGTCTTCCAATACTTCGACAAATTATTCTCTTCAAAACTACGCAAATGACGTGATTGCAACAGTAAAAGATTCATGTGAAGTAAATAATATTCAACATCCAATCATAATCTCAGAAAGTGGTAGAGCGATAATTAGTCATTGTTCAGTTTTAATTTTTAATATTTTAGGGATAAGTCATGTCAGCTCCCAAGTCAAAGTATCCGATCAAAAAAAACAATCATTAATCATCACAAATCTGATAGAAACCCTTAATCAGCTAAAGAATCTTAGAGATAAAAAAGAAGATTTATCTAAAATAATAGAATTATGGAATGACGCTAAAAAATTTAAAGAGGATTGCTTAGTCGCTTTTAGATTAGGATTTGTTTGTTTGGAAGAACGTGCGTATGCGGAAGAACTTACATGGGCTTGTGCAAAAGAAATTGCAAATCAATTGGAGAGTGATGAAATTAACCATCCAGATTTATCTGAAATAACCGACACGCTTGCATCAACATATTACGCAAATATATCAGTTTTTAAATCTATTCCTGATACCTGGGCAATTAATCAAGTTTTTCCAATTATTCCAATTCATAGACACTTAGAAGAGCCCTTTTGTAAGGGAAACTTTGCGGATTTAACTTGTGATTCTGATGGCAAGCTGAATAATTTTATTGACAATGGAAAGATTAAATCACTTTTAAATTTACATCCTCCAGAAAAAAATAATGATTATTTAATAGGAATCTTTATGGCAGGAGCATATCAAGAAGCATTAGGGAATTTCCATAATTTATTTGGAAATACAAATGTTATTCATATTGATATAAATGAAGATAATTCTTATAAAATCAAAAGCATTATTAAAGAAAATTGCAAATCAGAAATTTTAGAGTTATTAGATTACAGTTCAGATAATTTAGTTGAATCAATAAGAGTCAATACTGAATCTGCCATCAAGAATAAAACTTTGACTATTCAAGAAGCACGAAAGTTAATTGACCAAATAGAAACCAGTTTAAGAAAAAGTAGTTACTTATCAGAATAACTAAGGAGTTTTGTCCTCAAATCTTTTCTTGCATATTCCAAAGCATCATTTAATTTATCAATATCTTTAGCACCTGCCTGTGCAAAGTTAGGTTTACCTCCCCCTCCCCCAGAGCAAATACGTGAAATATCATTAATTAATTTCCCTGCATGCATACCTTTTTTAACTAAGTCTTCCCCAAAAGAGACAACAAATAACAATTTTCTATTTTCCTTATCTGGTATTCCTCCAAGAATCACAACCGACTTATCTCCCAATTTAGAAGTTAAATCTAATGCTGCAGATTGTAGAGAATTTCCATCTAGTCCATCAAGTTGACTAATAATAAGCGAAAATAATCCAATTTTATTTGCAGAAGAACTTAGCGAAGAGTATTTAAAATAAGCAATTTCATCCTTCATTTTTTGTATTTCTTTATTTTTATTAATCAACTCTGATTGCAAAGAATTAATCCTATCCAGGAGTTGATTAGGATTTGCTTTTAACAAATCACTAAGTTGACTTACGAGAGAATTTTTATGACTAAAATATTCAAAGGCTGATTGTCCTGACAATGCTTCGATTCTTCTTACGCCCGCTGAAATTCCTTCTTCACTAATTATTTTAAAACAACCTAATTCAGATGTTGTTTTTACATGAGTACCACCGCATAGTTCCATCGAAACACTTGGCACATCAACAACTCTTACTTCATCATCATATTTCTCTCCAAACATAGCCACTGCCCCTCTTTCGAGAGCCTCACTCTTGGCCATATTTTTAATATCAAGAGAATGATTTTCCAAAATCCAAGAATTAACTAAAGTCTCAACTTTAAAAATTTGATCTTTTGTAATAGGTTGAGAAGAATTGAAATCAAATCGTAATTTATTAAATGCGACTAATGAGCCTTTTTGTCCAACGCTTTCATTAACAACTACTTTGAGAGCAGATTGTAGTAAATGAGTAGCAGTATGATTTGCCGCAGCCTTAGCTCTAGCCAAATCATTTACTTTAGTTTTAACTTTTTGTCCCAGACTTAATATTCCTTTTTTAACTATTCCATAATGCAGAAAAACGTTTTTCTTTCGAATGACGTTATCAACTAAAACCTCTAGATCATTCGAGAATATCTTTCCAATATCACCAACTTGACCTCCAGATTCTCCATAGAAAGAAGTCTGATCAAGGACAATTAAAACTTTCTGTCCTTCACTTGCTTGCTTAACCAAGGTTGATTCCAAAAATATACCCTTAATTTCTGCATCTGAATCGAGTGAATCATAACCATTAAAAAGTGTTTTATCAAATAAGTCTATTTCGCGTTCTAATGAACCCTCTAATGTCAAATCAATGATCTGAGAAGCAGCTTTGGCTCTTTCTTTTTGTGCAGACATTTCTTTGTCAAACCCCTTAACATCAACACCAATATTGTTTTCTTGAGCAATTTCTTCTGTTAGTTCTAATGGAAAGCCATAAGTATCATAAAGTTCAAATGCTTTAAACCCAGTAATCATTTTCTGACCCGATGAAATCAATTCATCTAGTAATTTCTCTCCTCTATCAAGAGTTTCTCTAAATCTTATTTCTTCAATTTTTATCTCACTCAATATATGGTCACAATTATTTTTTAAATCTGGATAATTCTCTTGCATTAATTTAATACCTACACTTGCAAGTTTCGATAAAAATTCATTTTTTAAGCCTAACAATCTTCCATGTCTAACCATTCTTCGAATCAGTCTTCTTAATATATATCCCCTTCCAAGATTACTTGCTACTACGCCATCAGAAATTAAATGTATAACTGCTCTTATATGATCTCCAATAATTTTTAAAGAGATTTTGGTTCTTTCATTTGAAGAATAATAATCAATTTTGGAGATCTCAGAAGCTTTTTGAATAATTGGAAAAATCAAATCTGTTTCGTAATTATTCTTCTTCTTTTGCAATATTTGAGCCATTCTTTCAAGCCCCATTCCAGTATCAATATTTTTGTATTTCAAATCTGTCAATTGACCATCAGGGTCACGGTTATATTGCATAAATACAAGATTATAAAATTCTATAAAACGATCACCATCTTCTAAATCAATATTCTGAAGACCTTTTTCTGGTTTAAAGTCATAATATAATTCTGAACATGGTCCACAAGGACCTGTTTTCCCTGAAGACCAGAAATTATCTTTTTCTCCAAGCTTAATTATCCTTTGTGGATGAATCCCGATATCTTCTTTCCAAATCTTTACAGAATCATCATCTTCATGAAAGACACTCACTATTATATTCTCAGCAGAAAGTCCGTAAATATCAGTAACTAATTCCCAAGCCCACTCAATAGCCTCTTTCTTAAAATAATCTCCAAAAGAAAAATTACCAAGCATCTCGAAGAAGGTATGATGTCGAGCAGTAACTCCAACATTTTCAATATCGTTTGTTCTTATACACTTTTGACTAGATGTGGCTCTTTTTGATGGCCTTTCTTTCAATCCTAAAAAAACTGGCTTAAAAGGCAGCATTCCAGCGATAGTAAGCATAACTGTAGGATCATCAGGAATTAAAGATGCACTTGGAATAATTTCATGTAATTTTTCATGGTAAAAATTTAAAAATTCTTTTCTTATTTCATCACCTGTAATTGGAGTGCTTTTAGTTTGAGATTTCATTTATAACAGTATCAATAATGAAGTGATTAAAAACAAATTCGGTAATTCCACACTTAGATTCACGCGGATTTATATTGTATTTAACTAAAGTCATAATACAAAAGAATAATAGTATGATAACTTCTGCAAAAACAAGTACTTCAGAGATGAATAAAGTTGAGCAAAAATTATCTGTGCAACAGAAAGTTTTTGCAGATGACACAATTGCAATTAGATCTCTTGACTGGGATCGAAGTAGGTTTGATATTGAATTTGGATTAAGAAATGGAACTACTTATAATAGTTTTATCATTAAGGGTCAAAAACTAGCAATAATTGATACAAGCCACGCTAAATTTGAAAAACTATGGTTTGAGCAATTACTTAAAGAAGTAAATCCAGAAGAAATTGATTATTTAATTACAAGTCATACAGAGCCTGACCACTCAGGTTTAATTGGAAACCTCTTAACTCTTAATCCAAAAATAATAGTAGTTGGTTCAAAATTAGCGCTTAAATTTATCGAGGATCAAATACATATTCCATTTAAAAGTTTAGAAGTAAAAAGTGGACAATATTTAGATCTTGGAGCTAATCCCACAAGTGGAGTAAATCATAATATTGAATTTATAAGTGCACCAAATTTACATTGGCCAGATACCATTTTCTCCTACGATCACGGTACGAATGTTTTATATACATGCGATGCTTTTGGATTGCATTATTGCTCTGATGAATTTTTTGATAATGATCAAAAAGAAATTTATGAAGATTTTCGTTTTTATTACGATTGCCTTATGGGCCCGAACGCAAGAAGTGTTCTACAAGCTATCAAACGAATAGATAAGTTACCTAGACTTAAAACTATAGCTGTGGGTCATGGGCCATTGCTTCATAATCAAGTAAATTTTTGGAAAGAAAAGTATTCAGAGTGGAGTAGTAATAAGAGTAAAGGCAATGAATTTGTATCTGTCTGCTACATCAGTGATTATGGATATTGTGATCGATTAAGTCAAGCTATATCTCACGGCATAAGTAAGACAGATGCACAGGTTCAATTAATTGATTTAAGATCTTCAGATTCTCAGGAATTAACAGGTTTAATTTCAGAATCTAAAGCCGTAGTAATCCCAACCTGGCCAGTTACGTCTGATAATGAATTAAAAGAGTCTCTTGGCACTCTTTTTGCCGCATTAAAGCCTAAACAATTTACGGCAGTTTACGATGCTTTTGGAGGAAATGATGAACCGATAGACTCATTAGCAAGTAAGTTGAGAGAATTAGGACAAAAAGAAGCCTTTTCACCTCTAAGAGTTAAAAATATTCCAGATCCTATTATCTATCAACAATTTGAAGAAGCTGGAACCGACTTGGGACAATTAATTAATAAGAAGAAAAATATTGCTTCAATGAAAAGCCTGGATTCAAATCTGGATAAAGCTTTAGGGAGATTAAGTGGAGGTTTATATGTAGTTACAGCTAGCCAAGGAGAAGGTTCGACTTTTAGACAAAGCGCGATGGTAGCAAGCTGGGTTAGTCAGGCAAGTTTCAGTCCGCCAGGCATTACAGTTGCAGTAGCGAAAGATAGAGCTATTGAATCTTATATGCAAGTTGGAGAAGGTTTTGTAGTTAATATCTTACGAGAAGATAACTATCAAAAAATGTTTAGACATTTTTTAAAAAGATTTGCACCTGGAGCAGATAGATTTGCTGATGTAGATGTAGTGAACAATATCGCAAATGGTGGACCAGTACTTTCTGATTCTCTCGCATTTTTAGATTGTAAAGTAAGTTCACGATTAGAGACTCCAGATCATTGGATTATTTACGGTATAGTTAAAAATGGAAGCGTTTCTGATTTATCCTGTAAAACAGCCGTTCATCATAGGAAAGTTGCTAATCACTACTAAAAAATAAATCTTTAAAGATGTCAGTAATTAATACAAGTTCACTTTTAGAAAATAAAAACTTATCAATATATGAAATAACTAAAAATTTTATTTGCATCAGATTTCTTGATCAAAACAAAGAAAGGTTTGAGCTCGAATTTAATCTTGAGAAAGGAACTTCATTTAATACCTTTTTAATCATAAGTAATAATGATTTTTTCATTATTCATCCACCTGAAAAAGAATATTCAAAATTAATTAATGAAGTAATTTCAAATTTTCATGATGAGTTTAAATTCAACAAAATTAACATAATTACTGGTCATGTAAATCCTAAAATTATTGAAACTATAAAGTCAATCAGTGTCCAATTCGGCAACTTAACTCTCACATGTTCGAATCCTGGTTTTAAGCTTATTAGTGAACTTTGGAATCAAAAAAATCCAAATTTAAAAACTTTTATTGAGCGAGAATTACCTGAAATTAACATCGTAAAAAAAGAACTTAATCTAGAACTAGAAAATATTTCATTAAAACTAATTCCTGTACCAACTGCCCGGTGGCCGGGTGGATTAATCATATATGAAGAGAATCAAGAAATACTTTTAAGTGAAAAAATATTTTCTGCACATTTAGCATCTGAAGAATGGTCAGAAACCAACAGAATGAGTACAGAAATTGATAGAAAACATTTTTATGATTGTCTTATGGCACCAATGTCTAATCAAATCGTATCAATAGCTGAAAAAATTTCTGAATTAGACATTAAAACTATTGCTCCACTTCACGGTCCAGCAATTGAGTACAGCTTAAAAAGCTTTTTAAATGACTACATTAGATGGGGAGAAAATCTTTCAACAAATAATTCTAAAGTCGTCTTGATATACGCTAGTGCTTATGGCAATACAGCCTCAATAGGTGATGCATTAGCGAAAGGTGTAAATAGAACTTCAGTAGAAGTTGAAAGTATTAATTGTGAATTTACATCTAATGATGAACTTATAAAATCTATTCAAAACGCTGATGGATATCTAATCGGATCGCCTACTTTGGGGGGACACGCCCCAACTCCAATAGTAAGTGCTCTAGGAACTTTGTTATCAGAGGGTAATAGAGATAAACCAGTAGGCATCTTCGGTAGTTTTGGATGGAGCGGAGAAGCAATAGATTTGCTTGAGACAAAATTAAAAGATGGTGGATTTAAATTCAGTTTTGATCCAATAAGAATAAAATTTAGTCCTAATAAACCAAAAATTAAAGAACTAGAAGAAATTGGTACTCATTTTGGAAGAAAAATTTTAAAAAAAGCAAAACAAAAAATCAGAAAATCAGATACAGGAATGATATCCAGTAAAACTGATCCAACATTGCAAGCTTTAGGAAGAGTACTTGGTTCACTGTGTGTTCTAACTGCATCAAAAGGGAAAGATGAAAATAATGTAAAAGGAGCTATGCTTGCATCTTGGGTAAGCCAAGCAAGTTTTTCTCCTCCTGGGTTGAGTATTTCAGTAGCAAAAGATAGATCAGTAGAATCGCTTCTTCAAAAAGGTGACTCTTTCGCCTTGAATATTCTTAGCGAAAAAGATTTCAGGGAACCTTTAAAAAGGTTTACAAAACCTTTCTCACCAGGGGAAGATCGATTTGAGGGATTAGATATTGAATTAACACCTAATGATCAAGTAATAATTACTGAGTCATTAGCATGGTTAGATGCTTCTGTAAAAGACAGAATGGAATGCGGAGATCACTGGGTAATATATGCTGAAGTTTTACACGGCAATATATTAAAATCCGATAGTCTTACTGCTGTTCATCACCGTAAGAGTGGAGCTAACTACTAAACTAAATTATTTTTATTTATGCCTGATTCAAAAGATCTAATAATCATTTCAGCAAGTTGTGGAAAAAATCTAGAACTTTCAAAAAAATTTCAAGAAAAAAGTAATGAACTTAAATTCAATTCTACAATTTTGGATCTTACTACTTTTGATATACCGTTATTCAATCCACGATTTCATAAAAAAGAAAATATTCCTGTCGAAATAATTGAAATAAAAGAAAAGCTTTTTGCTACGGAAAAATGGATTATATGTGCTCCTGAATATAACGGTTCGATACCTCCAATTCTTACTAATCTCATAGCATGGCTATCCGTATCAGGAGATGATTTTAGAAATTTATTTAATGGTCAGCCAATTGCAATTGCAACTTTTTCTGGTGGAGTCGGATTAGAGTTATTAACCTCATTACGAATTCAATTAGTACATTTGGGAAGTCAAGTTTTGGGAAGACAACTGTTATCTTCATTTAGTAAACCAGTGGATATAAAAACAATAGAAGATATAATTCAACGACTTTCACAAATGAAAAAATTGAAAGTATAAATTATTGTTATAAAAATTTAGACGAATTATATTTATTTATTTTCATTCCAAACTTTTAAAATTTCTCTAGCCATAGGTAATGCATGTACAGATCCTCCTCCAGGAGTATTTTGCGCAAAAGCAACTATTAACAATTCACTTTTATCAGAGGGAGTAAAGCAAACAAACCATGCATGATCTGAACCTCCTTCTCCATCTTCAGCAGTACCAGTTTTGCCTGAAACTGGAGGAAGATTAGACACCCCATAATTGATAGAGACTCCTGTTCCAGATTCAACTACTTTTCTTAATCCGTTTTTTACTAACTGAAGATTATTTGGATCAATATCAATTTTTATACGCTTTTGATTTATTAATAGTTGATCTTCTTTTTTAGTTAAATGAGGAGTGACTAAATAACCACCATTCGCGATTGCTGCATATGCACGAGCTATTTGAATAGGTGTAACTTGGACAACAAATTGACCGATAGACATACTCGCGATGTCCTCTGGAACCCAAGGAGTTCTTCCTGGTTCCCCCCAGCCTCTCCCTTTTTTAGCCCATTGACTACTTGCCACTAAACCTACATTTTCTTGTTCGGAAATTTCAATTCCAGATAGCGCAGCAAAGCCAAGCTTCTTAGAAACGTTATAAATTTCATCTACACCTACGCCATAGCCAATTTGATAAAAAAAAGTATTACTTGAAACTCGCAAAGCATCTTCATAACCTATTTTTCCGAACCCTAAGTCATTATGTTCTCTAAAACATTGACTTCCATATGTAATACAAGGTTTAGTTTCTAAAGAAGTTTCAGGAGGAAACCTTCCACTTTCTAAACCAGCTATAGCAGTTACAATTTTCCAAACACTCCCTGGATCATATGCATTTAAAGCTCTATTAAATAATGGTTTAGCGGGAGAATTAAACAGAGCATTATATTCTTTTTCTGGTTTAAATTCTTTTGAAAAAAAATTCAAGTCAAAAGTTGGTTTACTAGCCATTGCTCTTATGGCACCATCTCTTGGATCCATAACTATTATTGCTCCGCCATTTTTATCTTTAAGTACTTCTTCAGCGATTAATTGTAAATTCAAGTCAATTGTCAATTCAAGGTCTTTTCCTTGTTTTGATGGTTGAATACCTAAAGATTTTGTAAAAGTGCCCGAAGAGTTCACTTCAATCATTTCTCCTCCCCATTCTCCTCTTATATGGTCTTCATAAACAAACTCAATTCCAGTTCTTCCTATTAAATCATTTAATTTATAACCTTTTTTTGACAAAATATTAAATTCAGAATCTGTAATGGGTTGGGTATAACCAATCACATGAGAAGCAACAGTGTTATAAGGGTAATTTCTAATCATTTTTGTTGAAATCTCTAAGCCATTTAAAATATTTTCATTTTCTTTAAATTTGATAACTTGATCAACTTTTAAATCATCTAATAGAGTTATTGAAAAGCTTTTATTTTTTAAACCATCAGAATATTTCTTTTGAAGTGAATCAGATGAAATATTGAATAATTTCGAAATCTTTGATTTATACTTCTGCCATGCTTTTTTGCTGACGTATTGAGGTTTAATTATTAAAGAGTACTTAAAACGGCTATCTGCCAATATTAATCCATTCTTATCTAATATCCTCCCTCTAATTGGTTGAGTAGAAATTAGCCTAATTCTATTTTCATCAGACATTTTTTTGTAAGTCTCATGATTTAATAATTGAAGAAAAATTAATCTAATTAATATTAATAAAAAAGTAAAAGTAGTAATTAAATAGAAAACCAAAGGCTGTCTATTAAAAGAGGGGAAATTATTATTGAAGTTACTATTTTTCAAAAATTTACATCTCTTTCTGTAAAAACTTGTTTTCTAATAAAGTAATAATCTCATTTATATTTTTTAATTTTTGAACTAAAAATTTATAATCATTTCGGGTCTTAGCTTTATCAAATTCTAAACTTGATATATCTTTTTCTTGCTCTTTATTATCCATAAATCTAATAATAAGTTAACTTAAAAACTAAACTTCTTTTATATTACCCCAAATAATAAATCACAAATCATCAAAATAAGATTAAATTCTATTTAATAAAAAGGTTTATATTGACTGATCTAAATTTTGTTCAAAATAAGGATTACAACTGTTTTTTGAAACACCTGAAGACCAACCAATAAATGCTGAGACAAATACAACGATAAGTATAGGTAGTAAAGCTTGTTGAGTATTTTCAAGGCTTAGCCATTCCTTCCAACTTCTAATAAATCTATCTCTTTGAAATTTCCTTTTCTCATTTTCTGCAGCTCTAGTTTTTTTAGCAAAAGACTTTGTTACCCACTTTTCAAAAGGTAGCTTTTTTGTAATTGCCATTTTCCTCTCAACTTCTAATAGTTGTCCAGAGTTAAGCTGAGGGTGAAACGTGCTTATAAGCTCCAAAGTCTTCAGAAACATTTCTACACTTGCATCTTTTACGAGCTTTTGATCTTGACTTAAATCAGCCCAGTCAATTTCAGGATAAAAACGATTTCTGTTTGGCTGTATTTGATCTTCTGACATTTGTCCTGGTTCTCTTAACCATCTATTGGTATTTTCATCAAACCTTCTCCAATACAAAAATGGATTAATAAAGATTGTTTTGCCTGCAATTTTGACAACATCTTGTTGTAAATGATTGCTAATTTTATTATCAGGAATTTTCGGTTTAACCAAAATCTAAAATTTATTGTCTACTTAAAGATTATCTTTATTTAAAAATTTTTCCAGAATTATCCGATAATATTATTTTTTCGAAGTCATTAATTAATTTTTTGACAACTGCCAACGCTTTTTTAAATAATTACAATATTCACATTTAAAAGATGGTGAGGGGAACAAATTAGATCTGAGAAGTTTTACTGTTTCAATAACTTTGCCTTCTACCCATGCTGAAGAACAATCTAACTTAATAAAATGGACATCAAATTTTAACTGATTATTAAAAAATTTCTCATTCTTTTTCCCATTAAAATAAAGAAGATAGGCTTCATCTGCAACTTTGAAACCATTTTTTCTAAATAACCACTGATACATTTCTAATTGTCTTTTATATGCTTTTGCATAATCATATTTATTAAAAGTTTCAAACCAATCAAAATTATTTCTTGATGTTGCTTTTACATCAACGATAATTAATTCTCCATTCTTTTTTTGCCAGACATCATCCACCGCACCACCAAAGTCATAATTATATTCAGTAGATTTATATCTTATTCCTTTAAAATTGCTTCGCCAAGTATCTATATCTTTATGTTTAAAAGGTATAGCATCGATATTATGGTCAATAAATAAAGGATGAGATTCCTGTCTATCACGATAATAATCAAACTCATTTTTACATAAATTATCTACAGCAATATTTAAAGTAAATGGTAATGATGGAGGTTTTATTTTATGCTTTTTATCAAGAACGCAACATCTAGGACAATTAAGATATTTTTCAACAGTAGACCTACTTAATTTAATAGTTTCATCCATGATAATTTTGTAAAAAAGTTAAAGATAAAAAATTAAAGTATTTTTTATTCCCAATCAATGGTTCCACCCAATTTTGATACTTAAAAGTCGTTGGTATCATTGACTTATTTGAAGTGACAATTCCCTTGACAAACCGATTACTTCCATTCTTTATACTTTTCGTTGTAATTATATGAACTAATTGTAAAGAATTGGTTTTTGTTTTCAACAAGTAATTTAATTATCTTTTTCAACGCTCCAAAGTGTTCTTAGTGCTTTTATGTCATTATCTGAATTGTTAGACAAAATAACAAATCACTGCCCAAGTTTCTAACTGAATGGTCGCTTCAAGAATATCAAGAACACGCGAAGAAACCATTCCTTAGAAACCTAAAAAAGTAGGATAGGCAGATATCAAAAAGAAGATACTAAAAACTTGAAAAGCGATATGTAATGCCTTTGAAAAATTAGAGGATGTTGCATAAACTAATAATTATTAGTTACTAAATTTTGATGTCAGTAGGTGGCAAATATAATAAATCATCAATACAAAGTCGATATCGTCCAGAGATTGATGGTTTAAGAGCATTTGCCGTAGTCGCTGTAATTATCAATCACTTCAACAAAGAAATACTACCAAATGGATACCTTGGTGTTGATATCTTTTTTGTTATCTCAGGATTTGTCATAACATCATCTCTTTATCAAAGACCGAGTAAAAACTTCAAGGATTTTATCAGTAGATTTTATGAACGCCGAGTAAAAAGATTAGTACCAGCACTTTCAATTTTTGTATTGATTATGAGCATTGCAATCTGCTTATTCAATCCAGAACCAATTTTATCTTTGAGAACAGGTCTAACTGCATTGTTTGGATTATCAAATCTATACCTAATAAAACAATCAACGGACTACTTTGCACAATCAACAGATCTCAATGTATTCACACACACTTGGTCTCTTGGTGTTGAAGAGCAGTTCTACATTCTATTCCCTTTCCTGATTTGGTTCTCTGGATTTGGAAGACAAACCAAAAATGGTGTTCGAAACCTTTTTCTAATAGTTGGGGGGCTTACAATTGCTTCGCTAATTGCATTTCTCTATCTCTATCAAACTAACCAACCTTCAGCGTATTTCTTGATGCCGACAAGATTCTGGGAGATGGCATCAGGATGTTTGTTATTCATTGGATTTCTGAAGCGATCATCTATTGAACAAATCCTTGAGAAAGTGCCACCGCTTTTAGTGCTTTCACTGATTGTTGGTGTAATGTATCTTCCGATGTCGAAGGCAACAATATCCACGGTTACAGTGGTTACTCTTTCGGTAGTGCTTATCGCTTCTTTGAAAAAAAGAACAGCAGCATACACATTTTTCACCAATCCTAGAGTTGTTTATATAGGTTTGATCTCTTATTCGCTATACCTATGGCACTGGGGTATTCTTTCAATAAGTCGTTGGACAATCGGAATTTATTGGTGGTCAGTACCAATACAAGTTGTCCTGATTATTGGTCTTGCAATTGCTTCTTATCGATATATCGAAAGGCCAATTCGTAAAGGCAATTGGTTTGGGGAACGTTGGAAAACTTTAGCACTTAGTGGTGGGTTGTTGATCACTCTTTCTGGTGGTCTTATTGCGCTTGGAAGACCTCTGAAGGGAAGAATCTACTTAGGTAAAGAATTACAATGCATTCCTTTTCAGTATGAAACGTGCTCATCAGCAGATCGTCCTCATCAGGTAGTCACTCCTTTTATAAGAGAGACACAAATACAGCGAAATGAATGCTTATTATACAAAGGTCCTATGACAACTGAAGTAATGGAATTATGCACAGTTCTTCCAAAAGTAAAAAACTTTCCTAATATTTTTATCGCAGGTAGTAGTTATTCTCACCATTTCTCGCCAGTTTTTGAAGATTTGAGGAATGAATTTGGAATCGGTATTTCAATGATTACAACTGCAGGTTGTGATCTAGATCAATTGCTTATCAATGAAAAAACTAATGATGATTGTAGAAAAAGCAACAAAAATAAAATAACCTTTATCGAAAAAAATGCAAAAGAAGGAGATATTTTATTCACAACTATTACTGACACTAGCAAGTTTGACAAAGGTTCTGTAGAAAAGATTACTGAAATTGCTCGGAACAAAAATATGAATGTTGTTTATTTGACACCAATACCTAAATGGGAGCGTCTGAATCCTGGATTTGATGATATATGTAAAAGTGTATTTCAGATCCAATGGTACAGACCAAAAAGGACCATAAATTGCTCTACTTATTCCGAGATCGATAGAAATGTGTATGAAAAAAAAGAAAATCATACATTAGATGTTTTGAAGAAAATTGAAAGAACTTACCCTAACTTTCATGTCTTTCCAATTCATGAGTTTCTCTGCGATTCTTCAAAATGTCCAAGTCATATAAACGGTATTAGATTATATAGAGACAATGATGGACATATATCTATCTATGCTGCAAAACAATATTTTAGTTCCGAAATAAGATCTTTTCTACTTCATAGAAAACTTATCGAGAAAAGTAATCCTTGATAACCAAAAATCACTGGCAAGTCGTATGAATCTCAAATTATAAAAATACTATACAAAACTCTTTTTGCTTTAAAAGAGTATCGAGAACACGAGAAGAAACCATTTTATAAAAACCTAAAACAGTAGGATGGGAAGATATAAAACGAAAGATACTATAAACCTACAAAACTTTGAAAACGCCCTTGAGATAGCAATCAAATAAAAAAATTGCCCAGTAAAAAATAGGGTAAGGGGTTTTATATCCCTACTTCTAAACCAGATAAAAAGAGTTCTATTTTTTTAGATTTATTTCTAGAAGTTGGGAATTTTTTGTTTGTTGAACCCATAAATTAGGAATTGTTTATAGTGAAAAAATTAAATTGAAATTGATTTCTTCATAAAGACGATGACAAAGTGACAAATAAAACCCGCAAAAAACATACGAAATAAAATCGTAGTTATATTGTCATCTTGTCTTTATGATTTTTACCACAACAAACCACAAGAATGAGGATATGACTACACTTTGACCCTATAGTTTATTTCCACTCAATAGTTCCACGTGATTTTGATGCTTCAAAGTCGTTGGTATCATTGACTTGAGTGATGACACTATTCTCACGTAAAACCCACGTAAAACGGATTAATTTAAATTATAACTAGGTTCTTAAAATCTGTTTATTCCCACTCAATAAAACCACCTAAAAAGACCACTCCACTTTGACTGGTATGACTGACTTGAATTGAGTTAGGTATTTCGCAACAAACCCGCAACAAAGTTAAACCCATAATTCTTTATACTTTTGAACGATACTTATTGATTTAAGTGTAAAGAATATCAAGAAGAATTCAACTTTTCATTCGCTACTTTTAATCAGAAAAAACTTAAAGAAGATTTGATCCGATTTTTATAAATAATCAGGTGTGGGTTGCTGTAGTAAGAACTATAAACATAGCAATCGCTCCAGCAGATAAAACATACTTTAAAAAGTTATTAATCTTCATCGCAAAAAGGAAATAGTAAGACCAATAATAGTTGAAACGATAAGAACTAACAAGTCATTTATATCGAAAGTACCTGGTAAAAATCCTACAAATTGAAGCAACTCAGAACTGACCGCAATAACAGGTACAATTAAACGAAAAATAATTGCCGAAAGAGAACTATCTTTATGCCAAATAGCGCCAATAAAGCAGCAGAAAGAAATCACCCAAAAACCATATGGCGCAGAAAATATAATGTATTTCATTCGATCAGAATTCAACGACTCGAATGATCCGCGAATTGAACTTACAATAAAATCAAGACCAAGATTTTTTGCCCACTTAAACATCAGCAAAGTTTCCGATCTGAATTTTAAATATAGATAAGAACCAATAAGTAAAAAAATTAGACCAACAAATATTTTTAAGCCACGCATATCGATATCAGAAGAATATTTTTTTCTAAAATTTTCTCATTATTAAATATACATAAATAATTTAATATGACGTTTGTGAAGAAATTTATTAAAAATTGATTTCTTCATATAGAAGATGAAAAGTGTCAAATAAAACTCGCAACAAACAGACGATTTATAAACCCAGTAATAATGTCATCTTGTCTTCACTATTACACCTCAACAAACTCGCAACAAACCGCAAGAAGAGAATATGACTACACTTTGACCCTATGGTTTATTCCCACTCAATAGTCCCTCCAAAAAGGTTAATAAAAAAGACAGTTATATCAATGGGTCTGAACATATTATAACACGTATTCCGCCACGTGAAACCCACGTGAAACCTAGTAGGCAGCGAACCATAAGAAAAAATATTTATTACTTTACTTTCATAGAGATGTAAAGATTATTTTGAGTATCTTACAAAAGAAATAAGTACTGATTGACATATCGAAAGTTCCATAGATAATCTTTATTTTGGATATAAATAGATTATTGTTTTTCAATCCACGCTTAATTATTATTGGATGCTTAAGACCTTCTGTTCAGTTTGAGTTGTTAAAAAAAGCTAATAGATTTCCTATTATTTCTTTTTATTTATTCCAGAATATTGTACTCGGTTGGTTGGCTGAACCTCTTTATTGGTTGCAAAAAATTCTTTACAAGAAGCCAAAGAATATGCCTGATCCAATTTTTATTATAGGTGCATGGAGAAGTGGAACAACATACCTCCACACAGAAATAGTTAAAGCTACTAAAGCAGCTACAATAAAAAATACGTTTTCATGTTGCCCTCAGGCAGCCTTAATATTTAAAGAACTTTTTCGCAAATTTATACCATCTTATAAAAATAGATTTTTTGATTGGGTCCCATTATTAGCAGAGGGACCTCAAGAGTTAGATATTGCATTAATGAGATTGAGTTGCGAACATCCTCCAACATCAATTGGTCTTGGAAAGTCATTATCTAAGGATTTAGAAAGATGGTACAAATGGAAAGCTACATTAGATTTCAAAAAAAAATTAAAATTACTTCTTGAATGGGCATGGATTCATGATGGTTTACCTGGAAAAGTTTTTATCAATAAAGCTCCAGCATTTACAACGAGAGTTGACTTATTACTTGAGTTATTTCCCAACTCAAAATTTATTTACATTGAACGTAAATACGATCATGTGAAAAGTATAGAAAAATCTATCAAATCATTTAATAAAGAATTTGGTTTTATTCCATATCTTGGGAACGCAGAGAAAGATGCAAAGTTTACTAGATCCTTCATATTAGATAAATGGCAAATAATGAAAAATCTTATTCCTAAGGACAATTTAATAGAAGTTACATATGAAGATCTTATAAAAACTCCAAAAAAAACTATAGATAATATCAAAACGTTTACAGGGGTAAGTGTTATTTAAATCAAAAATAAATTAGAAGATTTTGGCAAGCGCATCAATTAAAGGAGTTTGATTAGGATATTTTTTTTCAAATCTACAGGCTTCTTCAGTAGTTGGAATTATTTCATGAAGAAGGAGATCTTCAACCCATTCAAGATCATTCTGTACAAAATCTTCTTTTGCAACTGATTTAAGTAATTCTATTTTTAATTTATCCCAAGCTTGTTTTTTATCATAATTATTTTGTTGCTGTATTTGCTTAAAAGTTGATTGAATACTTAGATACCATTTTCTGACTTGTTCGACATTATCAAAACCAGATGTATCTATAAATTTAGTCAAACTATAAATAAATTCTTGAAAAAAACTTATTTTCTATTTGCTTATAAAAAAACATAATAGATATTTAAGTTCCAGATTTATCTCGGGCTCTAAGATTACCAAGAGCATCTAACAGAGGCGTTGAATGTTTAAATCTAATAGTAAGTCTTACCGCTTCCCATAAAGTAACATCTCTTTTTGATGTAAGAATTTCTCTGGTCCAAGCCAAGTCGTCCTCGCCAAATTGACCCTCAGGAGTAATTCTTTTTATCTCATTTTCAAGTTCTTTCCAAACCTGCTCATCCGTCCAGTTACGGATTGTTTGGATATCTTTATAGAGAATTCTTATTCCGCTCTGCCACTCATCCATTCTCTTTTCCATTTTTTCAAATTTATTCATTATTTATCTCTTAGTATCGAATTTAATCCTATTTTTAAGAACTTTCTTATAGTGTATTTACCAAAAGGGAAAAATCTTGATGCTTTAGGTAATTTTTTTTCTAAAAATGCAATATAGTTTCGGCGAGAAATAGGTTCCATAAAAAAGCCTAAAATATATAAACTTAACCATCCAAATAAGCAAAATGCTATCCACATAACTTTTTACTCATGTGATTTAAACATTTAAATCCTTATTTTTATTGATTTTACTGAGCATTACATTCATTTTATTAATCTTATAATCTGTTTCCAATTCTAATTCTTCAATTAAACCGTCTGGTTTCAAAGCTTCTTCTACTAATAATAAATCTTTTCCCACTGATTCCTCCAATGATTCTTTATGAGATTCTGATATTAAAGAGAGTATATCTTCAATTTGTTTTAATTTAGAATTTTCATCAATATCTGATTGATTTGAACTCTTAGATTTTAAAATTTCATTAATTAATAATTTACTTTCATCAATTTTTGATTTTAAATCATCTGACTTTGCCTTCGATAAAAGAGATTGATATTTTTTAGAATTCATTGCATCTTCTACAATGCTTCCAACCATACTAGATAACGATCTGCGCTCAATTTTTGCAATTACCTTAAGCTTTTTAAATAACTCTTTCTGAAAAAGAACCTGTACCCTATCAAGCTTAGTAGGCATTAGTTGATTAATGTAAATTACAGAAAACGATACACACTTATAGTATAACAAATAGTATTTATTAATACTAATCCGGCAAATTAACTTTAAATGTTTATTGTTATTTATAGGTTATATCATGATATCCAAATAACAAACAAATATTCAAAGTGTGTTATAGTATGTATAAGTGTGTAACTATTAAGAGACACATCTGCGAGGCAGTGGTGATGGGGATCACAACAGTCAAAGGTTTTTTTAGCATTTATTTAATTCTTCAGTGAAACAATTATTTGCTCAGTTAAAAACCTTAGAAAGTAATGCTTTCTTAAAAAGCAATCTATTAATACTTGGACTGATCAAA
>QCUA01000012.1 GCA_003210915.1 Prochlorococcus sp. AG-676-L21
CCCAATTAGGATGATCCTCAACAAATTTATTCATAGCTTGTTGAAGATTTTCATGAAGGTCACATTTAAAGCTAATTATTTCTTCTTTATTGTTGATATTTTTTTGATTAACATCACAATTTAATTCTTGCATAATTCAAATAGGGGGAAAAGATCAATTGGGTATGGGATCAGTTTTCTCTAAAAAAAGTAAATAGTCAACTTTTAATATTTATATATGTCTCATTCGTATTAGAGATGAGACCCCTTTAGAAGACAAAGTTTCTATAGAAATTTACCTGAATAATATAAATCTTATAAGTAATATAAAAATTTCTTATGATTAAAAGTTTTCCACATTAGGTTGATCTGCAAATATTTTTTTAGAAATAAGCTGTGGAAAACATGTTAAAAAAGATTTTTAGATCGGGGAATGTTTTCAAAAAATTTCCAATTTAATTAATTTTTCAATCCATTGATTCCCACATTTTTTTTATTTCATAAAATAAATTTTCAGCTATTGGTATAGGCCAATACATTTCAAATGATCGAGTTTGTTCTGAGCTTTCAAATATTAATCTTAAGTTCCATCCATTTTTTTTACCCTCCAATTCTGCGTACCAAGGTAATTGTTCTATTTCTAAATTAATAAACTCCTCCTCCATTAATTGATCATTTATTTCCAACAATTGATGATTCAGTTTTATAAGTAATCTATATAGCAATTCGAATTCATGTTTCTGTAACTCAATAGCCCAATTATTTACGCCAATCAAAAAACAAAATTTACCTTTTTTAGTATCTTTAATTAATCTCCAATTATTTTCTTCAAATGACAAAGCTAACCTGGAAGTAAATCTGGTTGATCTTGTTCATCACTTAATTCAATAATTGATCTTTGAACTGGTTTTATAGCTGATTCTTCTAATAATCCATCAAAATCGTCAAATCTTCTTTGTTTAGCTCTAAAAGCAATTCTTACAGTTGTTAAGTATCTATTAGTAGATTTCCTTATTAAACTTTCGCCTCTTTTTGCAAGATCATTGTGATCAATATTGGAATTATTTGATACGTTCATAAAAAAATATTTTTAATATACAATATAGTTTACATTAATATTAACATCATTAAAATTATAAATTTTCAAACGAACTTAAAAAAATAATAAGAAATCTGTTATGGAAAATAATTGCGCAGGAACCCTTGCTCTTGATTTAGGAAATACTAATACCGTAATAGCTTTTCAACATGAGAAAGATAGCGATTTTGTTTTAATAGAAATACCAGGTATTACATCTTCTCCTGGAGTCATCCCATCAGTAGTTTGGTTCGAAGGTGGAGATAATGTTGGAAGGATAGGATTATCTGCATTGAAAAAGAAAAATTTGGCTTATTCAGAAAAATATTTTCATTCAAATTTCAAAAGATTAATTGGTAATCCTATTGAAAGGCAAAAAGAGAAAGTTTTAAGTCCCATCGAATCAGGTGAAAAATTTTTCAAAATTCTTTGGGAAAATATTCCAATAGAATTTAACATTAAAAGGCTCGTTTTAACTGCCCCAATTGACACTTATAAGGGTTACAGAAAGTGGTTAATAAGTCTATGTGAAAGTTTGCCTATTAATGAGGTAGCACTTGTTGATGAACCAACTGCCGCCGGAATAGGAATGAATGTTCCATTAGGTTCAATTATTATGATTATCGATATTGGCGGGAGTACTATCGATATGAGCGTAATCAAAACACAAGGTGGGGAAGGTAAATCTGCACCTATTGCAGAACTATTGAAGTTCCAAGGAAAGGATGTAAGTGCAATATCAAAGCAAAAATTAAGATGTGCTGAAATAATAAGCAAATCGGGTTCAAAAGTCGGAGGCAAAGATATAGATCAGTGGATTGTTAATTACTTTTTACCATCAAATCAAGATGAGAGGAATTTTTCCATAGCAGAAAAATTAAAATGTAAGCTTAGTGGCCCAGAAATTGAATCTGAAAGAAAATACCTTATCTCTTTATTTACAGCAGAGAACGAAGAACAAGAATTTTTTATGAGTAAAGAAATTTTTGAAAAGATTTTGATGCAGAATAATCTTTTAAGTCACTTAAATTCCCTACTTAAGGATTTATTAAATGAGGCTAGAGGAAAATTTTTTAATTTAGATGATTTAAACTCTGTAATTTTGGTTGGAGGAGGAACACAAATTCCATTAATAAAAGAGTGGATCACTAATAAGATTTCAGGAATACAAATCAATTCTCCGCCACCGATTGAATCAATAGCAATAGGAGCTCTTGCTATGACTCCTGGAGTAAAGATTAAAGATATCTTAAGTAAAGGCTTATCAATTAGATTATTTAATAAAAGAGAACAAACACATTTCTGGCATCCAATTTTTTATAAAGGCCAAACATGGCCTACAGAAAAACCATTTGAGTTAATTCTTCAAGCCAGTAAAGATGGTCAGAACATTTTCGAGATAATTATTGGAGAAACTAAAACGAAGAGAAGTTTTGATGTAATTTTTGAGAATGGATTACCGAAGTTAGCTGAATTTCAAAAGGAAGAAGATGTACTTAAATGGAATAAAAAACCTCTTCAAATAAACGTGAACAATGAGTGTAAAATTGGAGAAGATAGCTTAAAACTTTATTTCAGTATTAAAAAAGATTCATCTCTTTATCTCAGATGTCTAGATATTTATGAAAAAGAATTAGGTGTATTTAATTTAGGAAATATCTTTTAAATTTTATCCAAGAAGATACCATCTTCGCCATCAACTTCTTTTAGAAATAAATTAACAATTTCCTTTTTGCTAGTCGGAACTTTTCTTCCGCAAAAATCAGGCTGAATTGGTAGTTCTCTATGACCTCTATCAATCATTACTAGTAACATAATACTTTTTGGTCTTCCCCATAAAAGAAGAGCCTCAATTGCAGCTCGAATTGTTCTTCCTGTATAAATGACATCATCAATTAAAACAATATCTTTTTTTTCTATAGATGTAGGAAAATCAGTTGCCTCTATTAAACGAGTCCCAACTCTATTTTGGTCATCTCTATAAAAAGTCGGGTCAATTATTCCTTTCTTTACATTAACTCCTGTTTTATCCAACATTTCTTTTCTCAAAACTTCAGCGAGATGAACTCCTCTCGTAGGGATACCAACCAATAAGAGATTTTCTAGATTTGAGATCTTTTCTATAATCTCGAAAGTTAGTCTAGAGAAAGTTTTTCTTAGCTCATCTTCAGTAAGTATTATGATTTTTTTATCTGGTTTGGACATGATTCATCTAAAAATTAACTTTATTCAATATCCTTAATAAATTAGCAAAAGCTAACTAAATTACATATAAATTGTATGGAACAGCTTTTACGGCTAAATTAAAGATTACTTCTTTAAAACCATGCTTTTTAATTAAGAGATGTCAAAGTTTAGTAGAAAGAATATAAATAAAATAAAAGTTCCTGAGAGTCCAGTAGTTCTTGCAATTCTGGACGGATGGGGACATCGTGAAGAAAATTTAGATAATGCTATAAAAAATGCCAATACTCCTGTAATGGATTCTTTATGGCACGCCTATCCTCATACTCTTATTAATGCGAGCGGAGCTGATGTAGGTTTACCCCATGGTCAAATGGGTAATTCTGAAGTAGGGCATCTCACAATTGGATCAGGGAGAATCATTCAACAAGAACTTGTAAGAATTACAAATGTCGTGAAAAATAACCAATTAACTCAAGTTCATGAGTTAAAGGAAATGGCTAATTCAATTAAGAGAAAAAAGGGTACCTTACACCTAACTGGTCTATGTTCAGATGGAGGGGTTCATAGCCACATTGAACACTTATTAGGATTAATAAAATGGGCTTCTGAAGAACATATAGAAAAAGTAGCTATTCACATTATTACCGATGGTAGAGATACTCCGGCAAAAAGTGCTCATAAATACATAAGACAAATAGAAGATTGCATAAAGAAATTCAACGTAGGAGAAATAGCATCTATATGTGGCAGATATTGGATAATGGATAGAAATTTAATATGGGAAAGAACAGAAAAAGCTTTTGTAAATTTAACTGATCCAAATGGCAAAAAAATTGACATTTCCCCTGCAGATTATTTAAATAAAAGTTATAAAGCAAATATTACAGATGAATTCTTAGAGCCTATAAGAATATCTAAAAACTTTTTAAAAGATGAAGATAGTTTAATTTGTTTTAACTTCCGTCCAGATAGGGCCAGACAAATAATAAAAGCTCTTTCGGAAAAAGAATTTGATAACTTTAAAAGAAAAAGTATCCCTGATGTAGATATATTAACTTTCACTCAATACGAAGCAAATTTACCAGTTAAAATAGCATTCCCTCCTGAGTCTCTCAACAATTTTATTGGCCAAATAGTTTCAGAAAATGGACTTAAGCAATACAGAACAGCAGAGACCGAAAAATATCCACACGTTACTTATTTTTTTAATGGAGGAGTAGAAGTCCCCTCGCCAGGAGAACAAAGACATTTAATTCCCTCACCAAGAGTTGCAACTTATGATATGGCACCGGAAATGTCTGCCGAAGAATTAACTATTAGTTGCTCAAATGCTATAAAAACTGGACAGTATTCTTTTATAGTTATAAATTTTGCTAATCCTGATATGGTTGGACATACAGGAAATATGGCCGCAGCTATAAAGGCCATCGAAACCGTCGATAGATGTATAGGTAAGATAGTCAATGCTACAGGAGAAATGGGAGGCAGTATTCTTATTACTGCAGATCATGGCAACGCTGAACTAATGAAAGGTCCTGATGGAGAACCTTGGACAGCTCACACTATTAATAAAGTCCCCTTAATTTTTATTGAAGGTGAGAAAAGAAAAATTCCAAATATGGGGAATGAGATTTATTTGAGAGAAAATGCTGGATTAGCAGATATTGCTCCAACATTATTGCAATTATTAAATCTTCCTATTCCAAAAGAGATGACAGGAAAATCACTTATTAAAGAAATCGAATTAAAAGGATTTAATAAAGTCGTTCAACATGTTTAAATTAGATATATAACAAATACAAAATATGAGTCAAATATTTACTTGGATATGGGTTAGTTCTGGAATACTACTAATACTTTTAGTTCTACTTCATAGTCCCAAAGGAGATGGTATGGGAGGAATAGCAGCTAGTGGAAGCTCAATGTTTACAAGCGCCAGCAGCGCTGAAGCATCACTAAACAAAATAACTTGGACCATTTTAATTATATTTTTATCTCTTGCAATCATTCTTAGTGCAGGTTGGATATAGAAGTATCCAATTTAACTATCTCTAAAAATAAATATAAAAAAAGGGATTGTTAAAACAATCCCTTTAAAACTAAAAATTTTAGTTAATTAGTAGTCGAAGTCTCCTCCCATTCCTGGAGCTCCAGCAGGTGCTGCATCTTTTTTCTCTGGCAAATCAGCGACTATGCATTCAGTGGTAAGTACCATTCCTGCTATAGATGCTGCATTCTGTAATCCTGAACGAGTAACTTTTGCAGGATCAACTATTCCAGCTGCAGACATATCTACATACTCTCCAGTAGCTGCATTAAATCCATCATTGAATGGTTTTGATTTAACATTTTCGGCAATTACTGCTCCATTTGAACCGGCATTTTCAGCAATTCTCATGAGTGGAGATGTTAATGAAGCCTCAACAATGTTAGCTCCTATTAATTCCTCTCCAGATAAAGCTTTATCAGCCCATTCCTTAAGAATCGGAGCCAAGTGAGCGAGAGTTGTACCACCTCCAGGAACTATTCCCTCTTCAACAGCAGCTTTTGTTGCATTAATAGCATCCTCTAAACGAAGTTTTTTATCCTTCATTTCAGTTTCAGTAGCTGCTCCAACTTTGATAACTGCAACCCCTCCAGCCAGCTTAGCTAAACGTTCCTGAAGTTTTTCTTTATCGTAGGAAGAATCTGTTTCATCCATTTGCTTTTTAATCTGATCACATCTTGCAGTAACAGCCTTTTCATTACCCTCAGCGACAATGGTTGTTGTCTCTTTGTTGATAGTGATTCTTCTACCGGTGCCTAACATCTCTAAAGTAGCATTTTCTAATTTCAAGCCTGCATCTTCAGTGATTAGCTGACCATTAGTTAAAACAGCCATATCTTCAAGCATTGCTTTTCTCCTATCCCCAAATCCTGGAGCCTTTACTGCAGCAACATTAAGTACACCTCTTAATCTATTCACTACTAAAGTTGCTAAAGCTTCTTTTTCAATATCTTCTGCGATGATTACTAGTGGCTTTCCTGTTTTAGCTATTTGCTCTAGAACTGGTACTAAATCTTGTACTAAAGCAATTTTTTTATCAGTGAGTAAAATGTAAGGCTCATCTAAAACTGCCTCCATACGCTCAGTATCTGTCGCGAAATATGGAGAAATATAACCTTTATCAAATCTCATTCCTTCAGTAACTTCCAACTCAGTGGTCATTGATTTTCCCTCTTCGAGAGAAATAACACCTTCTTTACCAACTTTATCCATTGCGTTGGCAATCATTTCGCCAACTTCCTCATCATTACCTGCCGCTATAGTTCCACATTGAGCTATAGCAGTACTATCACTAATCGGCTTTGAATTCTCTTCAATTTTGCCAACCAAGAATTCTGTGGCTTTATCAATACCTTTTTTGAGCGTAATTGCGTTAGCACCAGCTGCTACATTTCTTAAGCCAGCTTTTACCATTGCATGAGCTAAAACAGTTGCGGTGGTGGTACCATCACCTGCAGCATCATTTGTCTTTGAAGCAGCTTGTCTGATTAGAGCAACACCAGTATTTTCAATATGGTCCTCTAATTCAATTTCTTTTGCGATTGTTACCCCATCATTAATGATTTGAGGGGCCCCAAATTTTTTCTCTAAGACAACATTTCTTCCTTTTGGTCCAAGCGTTACAGCTACAGACTCAGCAAGGATATCAATGCCTCTTTCAAGCGCTCTACGAGCTTGCTCGTTGTAAATAATTCTTTTAGCCATGTTAGGCAAGTAATTTAATAATAAGTTTTAATAATTTTTGAAACAAATAAATTAGCCGACTACAGCTAAAATATCTTTTTCTGAAAGTAAGACGTACTCATCTCCTCCCAATTTGATGTCAGTTCCAGCATATTTGCTGTATAGGACTTTATCGCCAATACTCACTTCAGGAGTTTGTCGAGAACCATCGTCGTTGAGCTTCCCAGGACCAACCTGAGCAACTTCTCCTACCTGTGGTTTTTCTTTAGCTGAGTCGGGCAAAAGGATGCCACCAGCAGTTTTTTCCTCAGATTCGGAAACTTTGATAAATATTCTATCTCCCAGTGGTTTGACTGTAGAGACTGTAAGTGAAACAGCTGCCATAGATTAATGGTGGATCATAAATGCGACGCTATGCGTCAAAAAGTCTGGTGAGAGTATTACTCAAACCGTATGACAAATAACATAATCTGTTAAGCAGCAATTAAACCACTCTTTAACTGTGCGGTTGGCCGAACCCAGTTAACGAATATACCCTCGGGATGGTAATATTTCGCATTATGAGCTGTTCTAAAATCAGCTAATCCTCACCAAGTCAATAAAAAATGGTAGCAACTCCATCAACTTCAGCACCAGCAAAAGGTGTAGTACGTCAAGTAATAGGTCCAGTTTTGGATGTAGAATTCCCAGCTGGTAAATTACCAAAAATTTTGAATGCGTTAAGAATTGAAGCAAAGAATCCAGCAGGGCAAGACATAGCGCTCACCGCAGAGGTTCAACAACTACTTGGGGACCATAGAGTAAGGGCTGTTGCTATGAGCGGCACTGATGGCCTTGTAAGAGGCATGGAGGCAACTGACACAGGTGCCCCAATATCAGTTCCTGTAGGAGAGGCGACTTTAGGAAGAATATTTAACGTATTAGGAGAACCAGTAGATGAACAAGGTCCAGTAAATACTTCAGATACCGCACCAATTCATAGATCAGCCCCTAAATTAACTGATTTAGAGACTAAGCCTAAAGTTTTCGAAACTGGAATTAAAGTCATCGACTTATTGGCCCCTTATAGGCAAGGTGGAAAAGTTGGTTTATTTGGAGGAGCTGGGGTAGGTAAAACAGTACTAATACAAGAGTTAATTAATAACATTGCTAAAGAGCATGGTGGTGTATCAGTTTTTGGAGGAGTTGGTGAAAGGACAAGAGAAGGGAATGATTTATACGAAGAATTTAAGGAGTCAGGTGTAATTAATGCAGATGATTTATCTCAATCTAAAGTTGCTTTATGCTTCGGCCAGATGAATGAGCCCCCTGGTGCAAGGATGAGAGTTGGCTTATCGGCATTAACTATGGCTGAACATTTTAGAGATGTAAATAAGCAAGATGTACTTCTATTTGTAGATAATATATTTAGATTTGTACAAGCTGGATCTGAAGTCTCAGCTCTTCTAGGAAGAATGCCTTCTGCGGTTGGTTATCAACCTACTCTAGGAACTGATGTTGGAGCATTACAAGAAAGAATCACATCAACTTTAGAGGGTTCCATTACATCAATTCAAGCAGTATATGTTCCGGCGGATGATTTAACTGATCCTGCTCCTGCTACAACTTTCGCACACTTAGATGCTACAACCGTTCTTGCTAGAGGCCTTGCTGCAAAAGGAATTTATCCAGCAGTTGACCCTCTAGATTCAACAAGCACAATGCTACAACCCTCAGTAGTTGGAGATGAGCATTACAAGACAGCTCGTGCGGTTCAATCAACCTTACAAAGATACAAAGAGCTCCAGGATATTATCGCAATTCTTGGATTAGATGAATTATCTGAAGAAGATAGATTAACAGTTAGCAGAGCGAGAAAAATTGAAAAATTCTTATCTCAGCCTTTCTTCGTAGCAGAAATCTTCACAGGAATGTCTGGTAAATATGTCAAACTAGAAGATACAATCGCTGGTTTTAATATGATATTGGCTGGTGAACTAGATGATTTACCTGAACAAGCTTTTTACTTAGTAGGTAATATTGAGGAAGTAAAAGCTAAGGCAGAAAAAATAAAAACAGAACAATAAATTTTCAACTTTCATAAATAATTTTAAACTCTATAAAAATTTAAATTAATGGCAATTTCACTTAAGGTTTTAGCTCCAAATCAGAATGTTTACGAAGGTGATGCTGAAGAGGTAATTCTTCCAAGCACTACTGGTCAAATTGGGATACTTCCTGGACATATATCTTTAGTTACGGCTATCGATATTGGTGTCTTAAGACTAAGGATGAATTCCAAATGGAAATCTATAGCTTTAATGGGTGGCTTTGCTGAAATAGAGTCAGATGAAGTTATAGTTCTAGTTAACAGCGCAGAAATTGGTTCCGAAATAAACATCCAAAATGCCGAAGATGCTCTTAAAAAAGCAAAATCGGAAATTAGTAAATTTACCGAAAATGAGAAAAGTTCAGAAAAGATTAAAGCCCTTAATGAAATATCAAAAGCTGAGGCAAGAATTCAAGCTTCAAAAAACTAAATTTTAAGCAGTTCCACAGAAAGCAACCTCAGGAAATTTAAGCTTTGCTTCTTCCAATTTTTTCGTTTTACCTTCTTCTTGCCAATAATTAATTACCTCAGTAGCTTTATTCAATATTTCAACTCTTTCATTATCTGTAATCCAACTTTTACTCTCTAGTTCGCTTTTTAATTTTTCCCAAGCGTCGTCTCTTGGCCAAAAATAGTAAGCAGTTAAGGGACTTGGACCTCCTCCAACAATTTGATCTACTGCCAAAGCGACATTATCAGGTAACCATAAGATTTTAATAATAAATCTACCCTCATCTGGTTTTGGCGTATAGCCTGTAGGAACTCCATCTTCATCAATTTTAGCAGCCGCTAAAACGGCATTTGCTCCCATCATCCCTGCATTTGGTGAAGTTGTTTTTGATTTTTGAGAAACATTTTTTTGTTCTTGCTGCTCCTTAGCGTTCTCATTAACCTTATCTGATGAAGTCATTCAGTATTATTAGATTTATTTTATAATTTATCAGCTAATGGTCACTAATTGATCATTCTGATCAAAAATTCTTGCTTTTATTTATTGATTATCACTAAAAGCTTACTTTATCTTTTACTAGATACTTCATAAAAATCATAAATTGTTGTTTCTAAAGAATCCCAAAGATCTTTAGGAATATCATTTTCTTCTGCAAACATTCCAAGTTGACTAGCTAAGCCTCTTGCTTGAGATAATTTGGAATCATAAGAATTAGTTTTATCCATGTTAAAAAATTTTATCTCTCATAAAAAATTAAATCTATTAAGTGTAAAAGTCAAATATTCAATATTCTAAATCAGAAATTTCTTTAAGTGCGGCGAAGCTAAGAATTTCTGGCTCTTTTTCATTTACAAGGACATCATCTTCTATTCTTACTCCTATACCTTTCCATTTTTCTTCAATACTAGGTTGCCCTTCTGGAACTGGAATTCTGTCACTTATGTAAATACCTGGTTCGACAGTAAGTATCATCCCATTCTGTAAGGGAACATCATATTCTCCCATCCTATATGCTCCAACATCGTGAACATCTAAACCAAGCCAATGTCCAGTTCTATGCATATATAAATGTTTATAAGATCCGTTTTCAATTATTCCATCAGTATCTCCTCTTAATAGTCCAATTTCTTTTAATCCCTCTACCAGAATTCTCAAAGCAACATTATGAACGTTAGTAGAATTCGATCCTTTAACAGAATTTTTGATTGCATTTTTTTGTGCTTCTAAAACAATTTCATAAATAAGTTTCTGCTCTTTAGAAAATTTACCTCCGATAGGAAAAGTTCTTGTAATATCACCATTGTAATAATCAATTAATGAACAACCTGCATCTACTAATAATAAATCCCCATTATTCAATTCAGAGTTATTTAATGTGTAATGCAAAATGCATGCATTATCACCTGAAGCAACGATAGAGTTATAAGCAGGACCTCTTGCACCTTTTTCTAAAAAGAATCCTTCTATTAATCCTTGAATTTGTCTTTCATTTTTCTTTGATGAAATAGATTCCCTTACTAATTCATGGGCTTCAGCTGAAATTTGAGTAGCCTCTCTCATCCTATTTATTTCAAAATCACTTTTAATTAAGCGCATTTCATTGAGATATATTTCAGGCGATTTTATAGAATTTGCTCCTATTCCTACCCTTGACCTAGCTTCTTGTTGTTGAGAAAATATTTCCAAAACAATTTTTTCAATTTTGGTATGTTTACCAATTGAATAAACAATCTCTTCTGATTCACCAATATAAACTGGAAGCAGATCCTTAAACTCATTGATTGAATGAGCTTTATCAGCCTTAAATTCTCTTTCGGCACCTTCTATTCCCCACCTAAAGCCATGCCATACCTCACTTAAAATATCCTTTGGAGCAACAAACAAAATAAACCTTTCCCCTTTTGGCTTATGAGATAAGAAAAGAGCAATAGAATCAGGCTCATCAAAGCCAGTCAGATACCAAAAATTACTGTCTTGTCTAAAAGGATATTCACAATCTGCATGATGCCTAACCAAGCTAGAACTTGGAATAATAGCAGCTTTGCCATTTAATTTTTTGAAGAAAATTTCTCTTCTTTCTTCAAATACCTTACAGTCAGGTTTAAACATAAAATTTTGGATTGGCGAATTTTATAAAAAAATGGAAGAATGAATTACAAGATATTTAAAAACTAATCTTTTTAATGGAACCAAATGTCTACATTCTAATTTTACTTATAATTATAATTTTAGTAGGTTCAGCATGTTGTTCAGGAGTAGAAGCAGCTTTTTTAGCAGTCAATTCAATAAGGATTTTAGAATTAGCATCAAAACAAAAACCCAAGAGTTCTGCAAATCAACTACTTAAACTTAGAAAACATCTTGGGAGAACTTTAACTGTAATTACCATAACTAATAATGGGTTTAACATAATTGGTAGTCTCCTTTTAGGAGTCTATGGGGCCCTAATAATTAAAAGTAGTTTGGGTTTAACATTATTTTCAATCGCTTTTTATGTATTAGTTGTATTACTTGGCGAAGTACTTCCAAAAGCATTAGGTACAAGATTTTCCCTGCAAATAGCCATGTTTTCTGTTCCTATTCTGAGGATGTTAAATACTTTAATGAGGCCATTTTTATTATTAATAGAACAATTATTTCCTGTTATAACTGCGGAGAACGAAATATCGACTGATGAAGCAGAGATTAGACAAATGGCAAAAATAGGCTCACAGAAGGGATTTATAGAGGCTGATGAAGCAGAAATGATACTTAAGGTTTTTCAATTAAATGACTTAAAAGCGAAAGATTTAATGATCCCAAGAGTGTCAGCGCCTAGCCTTGATGGGTCCTCAAATCTTGATGAAATTTCAAAACTTATAATTTCAAATAATTCTCCATGGTGGGTTGTTTTGGGAGATAAAGTTGACAAAATACAAGGGATAGCAAAACGTGAGAACTTACTAACTAGTCTTATCAAAGGAGAAAATAAAAAATTAATATCTGAATTATGTGATCCTGTCGACTACATCCCAGAAATGATAAAAGTAGACAAGTTGTTAACAAGATTTGACAAGGATCATAAAGGAGTGAAAGTAGTAGTAGATGAATTCGGAGGATTCGTGGGAATAATCGGATCAGAAGCTGTGCTCTCGGTTTTGGCAGGTTGGTGGAAAGAATAAAAATGAAGCAAATTAATATTGATAAAAGTTATTTACTTTTGAAAAAATGGTGGGAAAGTATTGATCTTACAAACTATGAAAAATGTAATTTAAACAATGAAATTATTTCTTTAAATCAACAACTTTTCAGACTTAACGAAAAGCAATTAAGAATTGGAATATATGGCAAAGCAGGAGTTGGTAAATCCTCTATTTTGAATTTAATATTAGAAAAAAACGTATTTAAGACAGGCATTATAAATGGGACCACAAAAAATATTGAAAGGGGAGAGTGGAATTTCAAACATCAAAGTCTAAGAACTATCGAATTAATTGATGCTCCAGGCTTTGATTTTTGTGACATCAAAGATCCAGAAAATATATTCTCGCAAATCAATAGTTCAGAACTAATTTTATTTACAATAGCTGGAGATATAAACAGAAATGAGGTATCTCAAATCAATTCATTTATTAAGAATGGAAAAAAAATTATTCTTGTTTTTAATAAAATTGATATGTGGAAAGGGCATGATTTAAAAGAAATTTTAAAAAATATAAGATTAAAACTTCCACAATATATAAAAATCCCGATAATAATAAATTCAAAAAATAATATTAGGAACCAGTTAAGTGAGTTAATTAATAATTATGGAGAAAGTCTATTGACTTTAAACTCTCTTCAATTAGCTGATAAATTATTCTTAAAAATAAAAGAACAAAGATTAAAAAAAAGACAACGCGAAGCTCAATCCATTATAGGTAAATTTGCAACAATAAAAGCATCAGGTGTAGCATTGAATCCATTGATTTTGCTTGATATTGCAGGAGGTTTTGCATTAGATACTGCATTAGTTAGTGAGTTGAGCAAAGTTTATGGATTAAATCTTAAAGGCGAATCAGTACGAAAAATCATCAAAAAGATTTCTATAAATAATATCTTCCTTGGAGCCACTCAAGTTGGTATAAATACATCTTTTAATTTATTGCGTAAAATTTTCTTGGCCACTGCTCCTTTTACAAATGGTTTATCATTATTACCCTACGGACCTATTGCTATTGTACAAGCAGCTATATCGGTTCGCTCAACAAAAATAGTTGGTAAATTAGCCGCTAAAGAAATATTTAGAAAAAGTAAAGGATATCTTTTAGATCCATCTCACATAATCAAAAAAATAGCAATAAAAGAACCTGAGATTTTTGAATATACAAAGATTTATTTATCTAGTAAAAAGTTAGATAATAATTTTTCTATTTTTCTACCTTGAAATTTGATACTAAAAATCGAATTGCCTTATTTGGGACTAGTGCAGATCCACCAACCATTGGTCACAAAAAAATACTTGAAGAATTATCAAACATTTATTCTTGTGTTATTGCTTATGCAAGTGATAATCCAAAAAAAAAGCATAAAGAAAATATTTTCTTTCGAAACCTTTTATTAAAATCACTTATAAAAGATATAAATAATCCTAAAATCATTTTTAATCAAAAAATAAGTAGCCAATGGGCTATCGAATCTATTGAAGAATGTAAAAAGATTTATCCCTTTAGTAAAGTAGATTTTGTAATAGGTAGTGATTTAATTACGGAAATTTTCTCATGGAAAAATTTTGATAAGATTATTCATGCAGTTAAATTACTCATCATCAAAAGGGAAGGATATCCAATTGAATCTAAGACTCTTAAAATGTTAAAAACTAATAAAGTTATCTTTGAAATTTCTTCATTAAACATTCCCAATATTTCTAGTTCAATGGTTAGATTAAATAATAATTATTCTGATTTACCTGAATCATTAATCGATATAGTGAAGAAGAATAACTTATATAAATCTATTAGGTAGTTGAATGAATTTTTTCATTGCACAATTGAATCCAATTGTGGGAGATCTAGAGGGGAATGCAAAAAAAATACTTAATGAAACTGGTAAAGCATATTCAAATTCTGCTGATATGGTTCTCACCCCAGAATTATCATTATGGGGTTATCCTGCTAAAGATTTACTTCTAAAAAAAAATTTAATTGAAAGACAATATTCTATTTTAGATCAATTATCCATATCAATTCATAAAAAATATGGGAATTTAAGTGTTGCGGTAGGGATTGCAGAAAAGATTGATGATTCTTTTTTCCCAAATCTTTATAATTCTATTGTTCTTATTGAGGGTGGTAAATGGGAAACAATTGCACGTAAAATTATTCTCCCAACTTATGAAGTATTTGATGAAAAACGATACTTTCGATCTGAGCAAAGAGTATCTATAATCTCCAAAACAATAAAAAACAAAACTTATAAGCTTGGAATAACTATATGCGAAGATTTATGGGTTAATGAAAATATAGAAGGAAGAGGTATTCATAAAAAGAATCCGATTATAGATTTAAAAAGCAAAAAAATTGATCTTTTATTAAATTTATCTGCCTCTCCTTATACGTTCAAAAAATTCAATTTAAGAAATAAAATTTCAAGTTTTGCTGCTAAATATCTTCAAGTCCCCTTAATATATGTTAACCAGATAGGGGCAAATGATGATTTAATTTTTGATGGAAATAGTTTCATTATGAATAAAAACGGCTCAAAAATTAAACAATTAAAATCGTTCTCAGAGGATACCTCTAGTTGGGATATTAACGAAAATTTAAATTTAGTAGACGAAAAAATCTCTTCTGAAATTTCTTCAGTTTTTGATGCTTTAGTTTTAGGAGTAAAAGACTATGCTAAAAAATGCGGATTCAGATCAGCTTTAATTGGCCTAAGCGGAGGAATTGATTCAGCATTAGTTTCAGTAATTGCAACTGCTGCATTAGGAAGTGACAAAATTTTTTGCGTTTCAATGCCTTCAAAGTGGAGCTCAGAGCATTCTAAAATCGATGCAAAAGATTTAGTCGCGAGACTAAACATAAACTTAAATACAATTTCAATTGAGAATATTATGTCCTCTTTTGAAGAATCTTTTATAGAAAGCTTAAACTTCAAAACAGAAGGAATAACAAATCAAAATATCCAATCAAGGATAAGGGGTACTCTCTTAATGGCTTTAGCTAATCAAGAAAAGCATTTGTTACTTTCAACAGGTAATAAATCAGAACTAGCTGTTGGATATTGCACTTTATATGGTGACATGAATGGAGGATTATCTGTAATAGGTGATTTATATAAAACTAACGTTTTTAAATTGTGTAGATGGCTTGATAGTAAAGATTCAATAGAACATAGAAAAGCATATAAATTAGATACCAAAGTCAAAATAATAGGCGATCAAATCTGCAATAAGCCTCCAAGCGCTGAACTTGGTCCTGATCAACTTGATACTGATTCACTACCTCCATACTCTTTATTGGATAAAATTCTTAAGGGAATTATTGAAGAAAAAAAAGATTTACAACTTCTTGAACAAGATGGTCATACCAAAGAACAAATTTTAAAAATAATTACACTTATTAAAAAAGCAGAATTCAAAAGAAAGCAAGCTCCTCCAATACTAAAACTAAGTAGTCAATCACTTGGTAATGACTGGAGAGTGCCAATTGCAATCTCTAATTAAAAAAGCTATTTCTTAAAATTTAATTCTTGGACTTTATTCAACGGTCTTTTAATTGATTTTAGATTAATTCCCTGTCTAAGAGCAAGAATTAAGCCTGCCGCCTCGAAGTAACTATCCACTTCAATGAGTTTGGGATAACTTAAATTATGATTACCAAGATTTAATATATTTTTATTTTTTACAGAGATTACATTTAAACCTCTCTCAATACAAGCTAATACTCCTTCTCCTCCTAATGCCCCACTTGGAACAACAATAGATTCGATATGACTTGGGTGTAAGGTTATATTTTCATTGTTATCAGTCAATTCTATAAGATCTGGTGCATTACTTAATCCAATCAGTACTGATGGCAAAAATGTATATCCTATTTCTTCTGAAGCAGCACGAGGATCTAAATTTTCGCTCAATTCAATTGGACTTAATGCAGGTGCATGTGCACAGGGGACTTTGAGATACTTACTTATCAAGTGACTTATTACAGCCTCCACTCCAGCAATAGGATCAACCCCCTTTCCCTCCCTATATGCATTTGTCTCAATCAAATTAGTATTATCAGGGAATTTGGCTACTATCGCTATTGCAGTTATCCCTTTCTCTATCAGCCTTTCTCCTGCTTCAATTAAAGTATCGGGATTTTCAATTAAACCTTCGCTTATACCTTTTGATTCAGACTCAATAACTATTCCTAGCGGTTCTTTTGTTAAAACATATGAATCAACATCAATCCCTAAAGTTGCGACACAAGCATCTGCGGCTTGTAAATGTCTCATTAATATTTCATGTTCAATACTTGAATCAAAAATTATTCCAATTTTCTGCTGTTTTACACTTTTGAGACCAATTTCTCCTTTGGCAAATCGATCTAAACTATAACCTTCCACGTAAAAAATATCTTTGTTCTGTTCAGAAAGAGATCCCCCATTCATGACATTTGGATGAGTAATTAAACATCCACTTGCAGAGGCTAATAATTTTGCAGCAGGAAGGGCATCACCAGCGAATCCTCCTATTTCACATCCAATTCCAGTTGGAATAATAAATATTGTAGGGGATATTGACATTGAATTATATTTTTGAATTCACTGGATTTGCTAAAACAGCCTTAATTCTTATTTTTTTTATATTAAGGGACTCTACTGAATCTTTAATATCTTCGATAGACCATCTTATAACTTCCCCTTTTTTCATCAGATTTTCAGTAATAAATCTCCTCAAATGAATAATGTTTTTTGATCCTGGCCAATCTAAATAAAAATCAACCTTTTTTAAGTTCATTTTTGATATTTACCAAATTGATTATTATATAGATTATCTTCAACTTCATCGCCGATAATAATATGTAGATCAGACTTTGGATACGCAACACATAAAAGAGCAAAACCCTTTTCCTTCAAATCATCATTTAAACCCATTGCATCCTCTTGTTCAACTGATCCATCAATCACCATTGAGGCGCAGCTTGTACATACTCCCGAACAGCAACTACTTGGTAAATCAATTCCATTAGCTTTAGCAGCAGATATTATATCTTGATCTTCAGGACATAAAAAAACATACGTCTTTTTTTCTAATTCAACTTTTATATTATATTCCGACATTTTTAAAGATTCGACTAGACTGCTGAACCTCCAACTACTTCAAGTATTTCCTGAGTTATAGCAGCTTGTCTTGCTTTGTTATAGGTAAGGTTTAAAGTACTTGCTAATTCTTTCGCATTATCACTCGCATTATTCATAGCTGTCATTCTACAGGCAAGTTCTGAAGCGGCTGACTCTTGCAGCGCTCTAAGAATCTGATTCTGTAAGTACAAAGGTAATAAGGAATCTAATAACTGATCAGGACTTTGTTCAAAAACAATATCAGAAGGCAATTTCTCTGAATCATTCTTTTCTATATTTGATTTTTCAACGAGTAACTTACTATTTTTTGTAGTTAATCTAAAAATCTCATCATTATCCTCAGCAATTCCTTGAGGATCTAATGGCAACAATGTTTGCACAACTGGGGCACAACTCACGAGAGTGATGAATTTGGTATATATAATCTCTACCCTATCTGAGTTTTCTGATAAAAATTCGGCTAAGACATCATTAGTTATTCCTTCAGAATCTATAGCTGTTGGTACTTGTTCTAGCTCTTTGAATGTACTTTTTATTACGTATCTATCTTTCCTATTTTGGAAATAACCTATTGCCTTTTTGCCAACTAAAATCAAGTTAGGGTCATAACCTTGTTTGATCAGCTCTGCATACCTAATTTCAACCTTTTTAATTATGTTCGTATTATATCCCCCACATAAACCTCTATCGGCAGTTATGCAAACTAAGGAGATTGTTTTTACGTTCCTTTTGGATAACAGAGGAGAATCTACAGCTTCAAACTGAACCCTAGATTGAATATTCTCCAGGACACGGGCAAGTTTGTCAGCGAAAGGTCTACTTTTCAGCACTTGATCTTGTGCCCTCCTCACCTTTGCAGCCGCAACTAATCTCATAGCTTCTGTTATTTTTCTAGTGTTTTTAACAGAAACAATTCGATCTCTGATTTCTTTAAGATTTGCCATGATATCTCCTTAGAATAAATTTAAACTGTGGCAAGCATTGAGGATTTAACTTCTTTTATTACCTCTTTTAAAGTTGTTTCTAAGCCTTCATTAAGTTTCTTCTCTTTAAGAATCTCCTCGATAAATTCCGCTTTATTTAACTTAAGGTATTCTCTAAGTTCAGCAGCAAATTTGGTTACATCTTCAACAGGTACCTCATCAATAAGCCCTTTAACACCTGCATATACAACTGCAACTTGTTCAGCAAGATTTAACGGTGAGAATTGTGCTTGTTTTAGCAATTCTCTTAATCTTTTACCTCTTTCAAGTTGTTGCTGAGTAGCCTCATCAAGATCAGAAGCGAACTGAGAAAATGCTGCTAATTCATCAAATTGAGCTAATTCTAATTTTAGTGTTCCAGCAATCTTCTTAATTGCTTTTGTTTGTGCAGCGCCTCCAACTCTACTAACTGAAATACCAACATTTATTGCAGGTCTTAAGCCAGAGTTAAATAAATCTGCGCTTAAGAAAATTTGTCCATCAGTAATTGATATTACATTTGTTGGAATATATGCAGAGACATCTCCAGCTTGAGTTTCAATAATTGGCAAAGCTGTCATTGATCCACCACCCATATCGTCTGACAATTTTGCTGCCCTTTCAAGTAATCTGCTATGACAATAAAAAACATCTCCAGGATAAGCTTCTCTTCCTGGTGGCCTTCTCAAAAGAAGAGACATTTGTCTATAAGCTTGAGCCTGCTTAGTTAAATCATCATAAATAACAAGAGTAGCTTTGCCTTGGTACATGAAATGCTCAGCTATTGCAGCTCCAGTGTAAGGAGCTAAATACTGTAAGGCTGCCGCTTCAGAGGCTCCAGCACTTACCACAACAGTATATTCAAGAGCTCCTTTTTCTCTTAAAACTTCAACAACGTTTGCTACTGAGGCAGATTTCTGACCAATCGCCACATAGACACAGACTACGTCTTGGCCTTTTTGATTAATTATCGTATCTATTGCGATAGCAGTTTTTCCAGTTTGCCTATCTCCAATAATCAATTCTCTTTGACCTCTTCCTACAGGTATCATCGCATCTATAGAAGTGATACCTGTTTGCATAGGTTCATGAACTGATCTCCTCTTAATTATTCCTGGAGCCATTTCTTCAATAAGTCTATTATCACTTGTTGGAATCTCACCTTTTCCATCTATTGGCTGCCCTAAAGGATTAACAACTCTTCCCTTCATAGCTTCTCCGACTGGGACAGATGCGATTTTTCCTGTTGATTTTACATTACTTCCTTCTTGTACGCCCAAAGCTTCACCCATCAAAACCGCACCGACATTATCATCTTCAAGATTAAGAGCTATACCTTCAGTCCCATCCTCAAATTCTAATAATTCACCAGCCATGACCTGATCTAAGCCGTATATTCTTGCAATGCCATCACCAATTTGTAGAACAGTTCCTACATTGCTTACATTTACGGATTGGTCATAATCAGTTATCTGTTGTTTTAAGATTGAACTGATTTCATCAGGGCGTATAGATACCATGGATTTAAGAATTTAAGGTTGGATTTTGAATTTACTTGGATAGTGATAAACCAAGCTTTCTAATTTGAGAGGCAAGACTAGCATCAATTACTTTAGATCCTACACTCGCGACGAAACCCCCAATGAGGGATGGGTCGATTTTAGTTACAAGTTCTAATTTTTCAGTACCAGCTATATTGATGATTTTTTTGGTAATTAAACCTTTTTGGTCATCAGTAAGCTCGACAGCAGAAGTAACAGTTGCCAAAGCAATATTACTATTTTCTCTATAAATTTCTAAAAATCTATCGAGAATTGAGGTTACAATCCCAATTCTTTGCCTATCAGCCAATAGTTTTAAAAAATTTAGAAGAGAAGAATTAATCTTTTCTGAAAAAATTTCAATTATAATTTTTTTCTTAGTATCTGTCTCTAAAACTGGAGAAGATAATGTTTTTTCTAAATCAGGAGAATCATTTATTAAAGAAAGTAGTTGTTTTACCTCCTTAACCATTTCTTCAGTTTGATCATTTTCACTAACAACCTGAAGTAATGCTTCTGCGTATGGGGTAGTAACGGAATTTAAAAGTGGCATTAATTCATCTCAATATTATTTATGGATTGAGTTACCAAATTTTCTTGAGTTGTTTGATCAAGTCTATTTGGTAGAGAATCTAAAGCTTTCTTGATAGCTAATTCAACAGCTTCTTTACGAAGTTGAGAAATAGCTCTTGAGGCTTCTGAGCTTTCATCAGAGATTGCACTTTGTTTTATTCGTGCCATCTCTTCAATAGCTTTTTTCTCACTTTCCATCCTGATTGATTCAGATCTCTTAAGAGAATCTGCTTTTATTTGACTAGCTTTTTCTTCTGCTAAAGACAAGTCAGTCTTTGCTTTCTCTAAAGCTTGTGTGGCCTTAAGAAGTCGATCTTCTGCATCTTTTAATTCAAGAAGAATTCCCTCTCTTCTTTTTTGGAGCATTTTACCTAGAAAACCTGGTAAAAATTTATAAAGGCCAAAAACAACTACAGCCCAATTAAGAACGTTAGTTTCAAATAAATTAAGATTTAATCCAAAACCTTCTGTAGCTAGAAGAGGTAAATTCATTTTTCTAGAATTAATCTATTAACAATAAGTTCGCTTAAGTCATCAGCTTGCTTAAAAAGCTGGTCACGAGCTGAAGATGTCTGGTTTTCTATTTCTAACCTTGCTTTTTCCTTAGAAGCGTTTGCTTCATTATTAGCAAGTTCAAGAGCTTCTTTATAAAGCTTATCAGATTCATTCTCAGCTTCGCTCACAATCTTTTGAGCTTCAGAGCGGGCGCTTTGAAGCTGACTTAATAAATCAGCTTCTAATTTTTCAACTTCTGAAAGTTTATTTTTGGCGTCCATAATATTGTTACTTACAAATTTTTCTCTTTTTTCAACAACATTGCCTACAGGCTTAAAAAAAAGAGAATTTAGTATGTAAGTAAGAGCGACTACTTGTATTGCCATGAGAGGCAAAGTGGCATTTATATCAAATAAACCACCTTCAGTAGAACCAAAAAAATCAAAGGCCAACATATGTTTCAGTTGAAATTAAAAAATCAAATTTAAATATTGCTAATAAGAATTAAAAGCAACATTAACTTTTAGGAAAAAGGATTCGCAAAAAGTAATACTAGAGCAACAACTAATCCATAGATCGTTAATGACTCCATGAAAGCGAAAGATAAAAGTAGAGTTCCTCTGATTTTACCTTCAGCTTCAGGTTGGCGGGCAATACCCTCAACAGCACCTTGAGCTGCGTTACCTTGTCCAAGGCCTGGGCCAATAGCGCCTAAGCCAACTGCTAAGCCAGCAGCTACAACAGATGCAGCGGAAGTAATCGAATCCATAATTTTGAAATAAAGAGCTTAATGCTTGTGATAAATCTTTTTGTCTGACACGCTTGGACATTCTTTTTTTTATAGAATGGGTCTGAATTTTTCAGACCTACGCGATTAAATATTTTGCCAGATTACAGGCCCTTTGTAAAAGAGTCTGAATGTATTAAAAGAAACTAATGATGTTCTTCTACGGCCTCTCCTATGTAGTAAGCAGCGAGTGTAGCAAAGATTAATGCTTGAATTGCACTTGTGAACAACCCTAGAAACATTACAGGAATGGGTAAAACCAAGGGAACTAGAAATACCAAAACACCAACAACAAGTTCATCAGCAAGAATATTTCCAAAAAGCCTAAAGGATAAAGATAAAGGTTTAGTAAAGTCTTCTAGAATTTTAAAAGGCAACATTATCGGTGTTGGATGAACATAATATTCAAAATATCTCCAACCTTTATTACTAAGCCCAGCATAGAAATAAGATAGAGAAACTAACAATGCCAATGCAATGGTTGTATTAATATCAGCTGTTGGAGCTCCTAATTCTCCACTTGGTAATTTTATTAATCTCCAAGGTATAAGCGCTCCACCCCAATTACTTACAAACACAAATAAGAATAGAGTTCCTATAAAAGGCATCCAATCTCTGTATACTTTTTCACCAATTTGAGTTCTTGCAAGATCTCTAATGTAGTCCCATAAAAATTCAAGTAAATTCTGCAATCCCTTAGGATCATTTTCCATTTTTTTTGTCCCTAAAGAGATGAAAACTAATAAAGCACCTAATAGGATCCAAGAAGTTAAAAAAACTTGTCCGTGAAGTCTTATATTTCCAATCTGCCAATAAAGATGTTGACCTACTTCTAATGCGGCAAAATTTGTTGGCAAGGAGTTTAAGAACATTTTGATTTAAATAAAAATTAATAAATTTTGAAAAACAAAATTTATTTAAGAACGTGAAAAATAAAATATAAGAGAAGGCTTATAGATAAAAAAGCCTATCATTGCTGGAAAAATATCTAAAGATCCTAGCTTGCTTGCAAAAAGAAAGAGACAAACTGGAACCAATAGTTGCAATTGAGAAAACCCATTAGATTCTTTCCCTATTTTTCCTATGCTTTTAGCAAGCAAACGTAAATAAAAAATACCAGCAATGGCACCTACAAAAACACTAAAACCAAAAGTATACCCAATTATAATTCCTGTTATAGATGCCACTAAAATGGCAACGATAAAAGTAATACCAAAAATTGTTATTTGCAATTTAGTGTATTCATCATTTTTTGAAAATAATTTTTGAAATTGACTTGCAAAAACTAATTTAATTTTATTAATGAAAGAATTTCCTTGGGTAAGGGAACCATGAACATTCTTACCAGGAAGATGCTCAACAATTTTTTTTCTATTTGAGTCCACCGATGTGAACATAATTTAGAAAACCCCCTCTATACAGATTTAAGTAAGTATATAAACTCACGGAATCTATCATGGGGAGGGGCCTTTTAGCTAGGAATATTTTGTTTAAAGTCCTAATTCTTAAGATTTGTGATATTTGATTTAGATGTTTTTGAAAAACTAAAAATAAATTGAGTTTTATTAATCAAAATCTAAAAACTCAAATTTACTCAAAAAGGAGCATTAAGACTTGGCAAAGTAGTCATTTAACGTCTCAATAGTATATCTACAAACTTTAAATTGGAGATAAGTAAATCAGCTACAAAATATAGGAGTGATTTTAAAAGAAATAGAACTTTTGATTCCATAAACAACCCCAACTATTTAAGGGACAATTTCTTACCTATACCTTGGAAAATTTGGCCTTATGAAGGAAAACTTCTACTTATTTTGATTGGTATTTGGTCTGTTTTAGGTTTATTTATTCTTGGTTCTGCTAGTTGGTGGGTCGCTAGCAAGGAAATGGGGGATTGGGCTTATTATTTAAAAAGACAACTTATTTGGTGTATTCCTGGATTAACTTTTTTTTATTTTGTTTTAAATACAAATATTAGAGATCTTTTAAAAATTTCAAAAATTATTTTTTACTTCTTAATTTTCTTAATAATTTTAACAATATTCTTTGGCAGCACAGTTAACGGTTCTTCAAGATGGTTAATTCTAGGTCCTCTACAAATTCAACCGTCTGAATTAATTAAACCTTTTTCAATTTTGGAAGCAGCCAACTTATTTGCACATTGGAATTTAGTTAAAAATAATAGAAAAATTATTTCATTAAGCACCTTTGGGTTTTTAATTTTACTAATAATGAAGCAGCCCAATTTAAGTACCGCAGGTTTAACAGGAATTCTTTTTTGGGTGATGGGTTTATGTGGGGGAGTAAAATTCAGTTCACTCTTATCAGTAGCTTCATTAGGAGTTTTAAGTGGTTGTATTAGTATTTTGAGTAATGAGTATCAAAAGCTAAGAGTCATATCATTCATAGATCCTTGGAAAGATGCAGAGGGCAATGGCTATCAATTAATTCAGAGTTTACTTGCGATAGGTTCAGGAGGATTATTTGGACAAGGATTTGGCCTTTCTACACAAAAATTACAATATTTACCAATTCAAAGCACAGATTTCATTTTTGCTATTTTTGCAGAAGAATTTGGTTTATTAGGATCAACATTATTGTTGGGTTTTTTAGTTCTTTTTTCTTATGTAAGCTTAAGAATCGCAATAAAGTGTAGGAATAATTATACAAAGTTAGTTGCTATTGGATGCGTAACTTTACTTATAGGTCAATCTATAATGCATATAGCTGTGGCAACAGGAACAATGCCCACAACTGGGTTACCATTACCTTTTGTAAGTTACGGAGGAAATTCCTTATTATCCTCATTTTTTGTGATCGGAATGTTGTTAAGGTGTTCACTGGAATCAACTGGTTATATAGGCATGATTAGTGCGCGAAAGTCTCTTCATTAGTTAGAATTTAGAAGATTTAGATTCCTGTTATCGCCTCAATTAATTTATTTATTTCAGAATTAGCTCAAAAGGGTAATTTACTAATGGAGCAAGGGCTTAATAATCCAGGCCCACTTACCATATTTTTAGTGTTTACTGCAGGCCTTTTAACAAGTCTTGGTCCATGTTCTTTATCTTTACTACCAATCACAATTGCTTATATGGGTGGAACTAAGAATAATAAGTTTAAACTTATTAGTTTTTCTGGAGGGGTAATTTTTTCCCTTATTACATTGGGTGCCTTGAGCGGATTCTTAGGAAAAATATATGGACAATTGCCCTCTTACTACGCATCTTTAGTAGCTTTAATAGCAATTATTATGGGCTTAAACTTATTAGGAATTTTAAAATTCCAATTACCTAATGGGCCAGATTTGCAATTTATGGAAGATAAGGTTCCTTCTATAGTTACTCCTTTTGTAGTAGGTGGAGCTTTTGGTCTTGCCTCTTCACCTTGTATTACTCCTGTACTGGCTACACTCTTAGCATGGGTATCACAAGCAAAAAACCCTGCAATTTCAATAATTTTTTTATTCTTCTTTGGCCTTGGTCAAGTAACACCATTAATCCTTGCAGGAGCGACAACTGAAAATTTAAAGCAGTTTCTAGAACTCAGAAAATATAGTCAAATAATTCCTACTTTAAGTGGAGTATTTTTAGTTTCGCTAGGGATTCTAAATTTAATTTCAAATTGGATCTAAATGGTTATTTTTAAGAAATTTATTCTAAAAATATCAAGTTTAAGATTTGCAATACTATTAATAATTTTCATTGCCCTTTCAAGTGGAGTTGGAACGTTTATACCTCAAGGAAATGATCAACAAGAGTATATTGATTTCTACAACGAAACGCCAATATTAGGATTTATTAATGGATCTCAAGTTATAAGACTCCAATTAGATCATATTTATACAAGTAATTGGTTTTTATTTTCATTAATACTACTTTGTATTTCTCTTGCAGCCTGCAGCTTTAGGAGGCAAATACCGTCTTTAAAAGCAGCATTAAAATGGACTGACTATAAAGATGAAAAAAAATTCTACAAACTCGAATTAATAACTAATTACAAAATAATCCAAGATGCAGATCACATTTTAAAAGCTGATTCTTTACTTAGAAAAAAAGGTTGGAACATTTCCAAATTTGAAAATCGCTTATCGGCAAGAAAAGGCTTAGTGGGAAAACTTGGACCTATAATTGTACATATAGGGTTGATTATCTTACTGATCGGTTCTGCATACGGAAATTTCAGTAGCCAATCTAAAGAACAATATTTGAGATTAGGAGAAAGTTTAGATTTAATAAATGAGAGTACAAATTCAAAAGTGAAAATAAAATTAAAAAACTTTTTTATTGAACGTGAAAGTGATGGGAAACCAAAGCAATTTATTTCAAATTTAGAATTTTTTTCGAAACAACAAAATTTGAATGAAATAAAAACAACTCAAGTAAATCAACCTATCAGATTCAACGGTTTAACTATTTATCAAGCGGATTGGTCTGTTTCAAATATTGTTGTGGAAATTGATACTGTACTTTACCAACTCCAACTAAAGCCTATTCCTGAGATAGGAGATCAAATATGGGGGCTTTTAATTGAATTGGGTATAGAAAATAAAAAAAATTATCTTTTAACTATTGATAATGAAAATGGTCCACTTAAAGTCTCAAATATTGAAGATTTTTCTGAAAATTTTGTTTATTTAAATAATAATCCATTAGAAATTAATTCTTCAAAACTATCTTTAAAAAAAATAATTCCTAGTAGTGGTTTAATTATTAAAAATGATCCTTCAATTCCATTTATTTATTTATCCTTTACTTTAATAATTTTGGGAACAATTTTTAGTCTTATTCCCACAAACCAAATATGGATTTTATTTAATGAAAATACAAATAAATTATTTATTGGTGGCTTAAGTAATAGAAATCTTTTAGGTTTTAAAAAGGAATTTCTAAAATTATCAGATGAGATTAAGAATAATTAATTTATTTTCTGTCCACTAAAGATATCTAATTTCATAGAGACGTTTCCTCTAGGATTAAAATCAGCATTTAAATGAATCCAGTGCGGCGCAGCTGCATTTAAAAGATCATCCATAATTCTATTAACCACTTCTTCATGTGATATTTTGAGATCTCTAAAGTTATTAATATAAAGTTTTAAGGATTTCAACTCATATACTTTCATCTTAGGCTGGTAAAAGATATTTAATTTTGCAAAATCTGGATAACCTGAAAATGGGCATTTACACGTAAATTCAGGTAATTCAATTGAAATTTCATAAATTCTTTTTTTATTTGGATTTTCAAAACAAATGATTTTTGATTCTTCTATTAGTCTTTCGCCGTATAAGGGCTTATTGGTCGCATCATGTAAATTAGCTGTACTCATTTTTTTTTCAAAATCACCTTTATTAAAACTATATAAAAAACCATAAAAAAAGCTAATAATTCTCGAAAAATTAAAAATATACTCAAGTATTACAAATCAATAAGTCAAGGGATATAAAATTTTGTTTTGTATCATCGATAACAATCCTAAGGTCATTAAAAAGGTTTAGATGTATTTAGTTTCTAAAAACTTATGGATATCTGTTTGGTTGATATAGACAACAATTCAAATAAATCTCTTAAACCCACTAGTGTTATTGGAATGTTATGGCTCCAAACGCATTTTGAAGATAATCAATGGGAGGCGTTATCAAATAATCAAGTAATAATTTCAAAAGAAAACTCTAAATTACTAGTTAATGATGCAATTAGCGCAGGTCTAAATATCAAATCATTTTCTGGAGTCTCAATACTAGATGTTTTTCAGAAAAAGAATTAAAATTAAGATATTCAAGAGAAAAACATGAAGAAAATTGAGGCAATCATACGTCCATTTAAATTGGAAGATGTAAAAATTGCATTAGTAAACTCTGGAATTGTTGGAATGACTGTAAGTGAAGTCAGGGGATTTGGAAGACAAAAAGGTCAGGTAGAAAGGTATAGAGGTTCTGAATTTACAGTTGAATTTCTTCAGAAACTTAAAGTAGAAGTTGTAGTAGAAAATGAAAAAGTAAGTTCAGTAATTGATGCAATTGCCGAAGCAGCAAAAACAGGCGAAATTGGAGATGGAAAAATATTTATATCATCTATTGATTCTGTTGTAAGAATTAGAACTGGAGATACCGATGAAGAAGCCCTTTAATTAAAGAGTTTCTTTTACTAAATTTTCTATATATTTAGTATTTATTATTGGATTAGAAATCCCAAACTTAGACATCCAAGCTAGATATTCATGATTTCCTGCAGGCCCAACTAAAGGCGAAGCTACAAGACCTTGAATATTCCATTGCAATTGATTTGCTGCATTAATAACTGACTCAATAGCCTCAATATGATATTCAGCCTTTCTTACAACCCCCCCTTTACTTACTCGATCTTTTCCTACTTCAAATTGAGGTTTAATAAGAAATATTCCCTCTATAAAATCTCCTGATAATAAATTATTAATAGGTTGTAAAACTAACTTTAGTGAAATAAAAGATAAATCCGCTACAACAAAATTTGGTAATAAACTTTCTTCAGAATAGATATCTAAAGGCTTTAAATTTCTAATATTTGATCTTTCAAAGAGTTTCACTTTTGGATTTTTCCTTATTTTCCAAGCCGTTTGACCATAACCTACATCTATCCCATAAACCATTTTCGCCCCTTGTTGCAACAAGCAATCAGTAAATCCTCCAGTAGAAATTCCTGCATCTATACAAACTCTATCTTTAACATTAATCTTTAATTTTTTAAAAGCCTCCAGTAATTTTTCTCCTCCTCTCGATACAAATTGAGGTTCACATTCAATAATAAATTCAGTTCCTATTAAAACTTCTTGACCAGGTTTATCGAAAATCTTACCATTGATATCTTTAACCTTTCCTGCAAGAATTAGCCCCTGTGCTTTCTGGCGAGTCTCGCATAAACCTTTGTAAATAAGGTAAAGATCTAGCCTACTTTTTTTAATCATTTATTCTAAAAAGGTAACTTTAAAAAATAATTACTGGCTATTTTCAAATTATATTTTTGAAACATAATACTAATTTAAAATTTTTTTAAAAACAAAATACCTACTATTTATAAAGATAATCCAATCGCAAGATTTAGACATTGTTCAAAATGAATTGATATTTACAAATTCAAAAGCTTTTATTTATGACAATAATACTTATACAAATATGTTCAATGGCAAGTAGAACTTTTACGTATAGAGCAATTATGAGATTTTAGTTATAAAGTTTAAATTGAAGATGTTTAAAAATTGTGATTGAACGTTACACATTACCCGAAATGGGAAGAATCTGGACTGAAAATGCAAAATTCCAGAGTTGGCTTAAAGTTGAAATTGCAGCATGCGAGGCAAATTGTTCTCTTGGGAAAATGCCTGAAGCTGCGTTAAAAGAAATTCGTTTAAATGCAAAATTTGAAGAATCAAGAATTAAAGAAATCGAGAAAGAAGTAAAACATGATGTAATTGCATTTCTAACAAATATCAATGAATATGTTGGAGATTCCGGAAGGTACATTCATGTTGGAATGACTAGCAGCGATGTCCTTGATACAGGCCTATCATTACAGCTAAAAGATTCCTGCGAATTGTTATTAGAGGAAATTGAAAAACTAGAAAATGAGGTCAGATCATTAGCAAGACAGCATAAAAATACTTTAATGATTGGCAGATCCCATGCAATTCACGGAGAGCCTATTTCGTTTGGATTTAAATTGGCAGGATGGTTAGCAGAAATATTAAGAGATAAAAAAAGATTATTAATCCTTAAAGAATCTATTTCCATTGGACAAATAAGTGGAGCGATGGGAACTTACGCTAATACAAACCCAGAAATAGAAAAAATCACTTGCGAGTTGCTGGGTTTAAAACCAGATATAGCAAGTACTCAGGTTATATCAAGAGATAGACATGCTGAATATGTTCAAACAATAGCGTTGATAGGAGCTTCACTTGATAGGTTTGCTACTGAGATAAGGAACCTTCAGAGAACAGATGTTTTAGAAGTCGAAGAAGGATTTTCAAAAGGGCAAAAAGGAAGCTCAGCTATGCCTCATAAAAGAAACCCTATTCGTAGTGAAAGGGTTAGCGGTTTATCTAGAATTTTGAGGAGTTATGTTGTAACAGCTCTTGAGAATGTTCCGCTTTGGCACGAGAGAGATATTAGCCATAGTTCTAATGAGCGTATCATGTTACCCGATGTATCTATATGCCTACATTTTATGCTTAGAGAAATGAAAGAAATTATAAATAATTTAAAAGTTTATCCGGACAATATGCTCAAAAATTTAAATATATATGGGGGAGTAATTTTTAGTCAGAAAGTTTTACTTTTACTTGTTGAAAAGGGTATGTCTAGGGAAAAGGCTTATAGCTTGGTACAAAAAAGTGCTCATCAAGCTTGGAATAATGAGAATGGTAATTTCAAGGAAAATATTGAGGGGGAGCAAGAGATAATGACATTAGTTTCTGAGAATGATTTAAAGGTATGCTTTGACCCCTCAATTCACCTCAACAATTTAAATGTAATATGGGATAAGTTAAGTATTTAAATCCCTAAATATTATTTGAAGTTTAACCACAGTTTTTTTGATGACCAAGAACTTTAGATTTGAAAAAGATAGTATGGGACAGATTAAAGTTCCTTCAGAGGCTTTGTGGGGAGCCCAAACGCAGAGATCAATTATAAATTTTTCTATTGGTGAGGAGTTAATCCCAATTGAATTAATTTATTCACTTACGGTTATAAAAAGAGCAGCTGCAATTTCTAATTTCAAATTGGGTTTAATAAATAATGTAAAAAAAGATCTCATTATTGAAGCCTGTACAGAAATACTTGATGGTAAACACGATTCTCAATTCCCTTTAAAAATATGGCAAACAGGTAGTGGTACACAAACAAATATGAATATCAATGAAGTCATATCTAATATTGCTGCGTTAAAAACAAATTCAGAACTTGGAAGTCATCATCCTATTCATCCAAATGATGATGTTAATAAATCGCAGTCTACAAATGATACTTTTCCTGCGGCTATTCAGATATCTGTTGTTACTCAAATAATTAAAAAATTAGTTCCATCAATAAAGGAACTTACTAAGGTTCTTGATAGTAAGAGTAATAAATGGAAAGATCTTATAAAAATAGGTAGAACTCATTTTCAAGATGCAGTGCCAATTTCTCTTGGTCAAGAAGTTTCTGCATGGTCAAAACAACTAAAGGACGCTGAAGATGCTCTGATAATTAGTCTTGATAAATTATGTTTCTTACCACTAGGTGGCACGGCAGTTGGTACAGGTATTAATTGTCCAAAAGATTTTTCAAAAGAATCTATAAAATCAATTTCAGAATATACTGGTTTATTTTTTTATAAATCAAAGAATCATTTCTCTTTAATGGCATCTCATGATCGATTAGCCCAAGTAATGGGTCAAATAAAAATCCTAGCAAGTGCATTATTTAAGATTTCTAATGATATTAAAATATTGTCCTCAGGACCTAGATCTGGCATTTATGAATTAATAATTCCCCAAAATGAACCGGGGAGCTCAATCATGCCTGGGAAAGTTAATCCAACCCAATGTGAAGCATTATCAATGGTATGCACTCAAGTAATGGGTTTTGAATACGCAGTATCAATAGCTAATGCCAGCGGTACTTTACAAATGAATGAATATAAGCCACTAATTGGATTTAATATTCTCACGAGTATAAAATTACTGAATCATGCGATAAGTAACTTCAGACTAAAATTAGTTGAAGGGATACAACCAAACCCAAAAACTATAAAAGCTAATCTTGAAAATTCACTAATGCTTGTAACCGCATTGGTTCCCAAAATAGGTTATGAAAAAGCAGCAGAAATTGCGAATCTTGCTTTTAATGAATCAATCAACTTAAAAGAAGCAACAATAAAATTAGGTTACTTAACTGCTAATGATTTTGAGGATGCTATAAATACTAATAAAATGATTTAATTGAAATACTTTTAGGAATTATTATCAATTCTTTTCGTTGCTGGATTAATATTATCAGAGACTTTTAACAAATCATTCGATTCAGAAACAGGAAATCTATTTATAGCTTTTAAGGCTAACTTTGCTTTATTTTTTAGTTTATGACTTACTCCTACGCAATATTGAATTTGTGATAAAACATCCATAGACCTTCTTAAGATCCTTACAACATCCCCCTCATCTAGAGAAGTATTAAAAATTAGTTCTTTCCATTTTTTACCTCTCGCCCATTCTGAAATTATCCCAGTCAACTCTGTTTCTAAAAAAATTGGAGTGTTAATATTAAACTTATTTTGTTTCGAGGCTACTAATTTTCTTAGGCTCTCTAACTCATTAAAAACATCTATAACTTTTATGGAAGGCTTAAAATTACACCAAAGATTGGGTCTTCTTACATCCACACAAATTGCTTGAATGATTGCGGCTAAATCAGGAGGGGCCAAATCATCCAAGTATCCACTAAGTAAAACAAGTCCAACCCATAATTCATTTTCACTTCTTATTGCACCAACTGATTGCCCTACTTCGGTAAGCTCTAAATCATTTAAACAGCCAAAATGATTCAAAATTTTTATTAAATCAATAAATTTTATCCAGTTATGATTTTCTTTTTCTTCCATAAGATTATTTTTCATAACTATTTCTTGCTCAATCTCGATAATCCTTTTTCTATATCTTTTTAATTTTTTAGAGTCACCAAATTTATGCGCAGGCTGATTAGTAATTTTTTCTTCCAAATTAGTAATTAGTTTCTTTTGTGCCAAAACTTCAGTTGATAGGTCATATTGAGGAGTTCTTAAATCATATTTTTCAGAAATATCAAAAATTCTATCTACAAAAGTTTGTGATTCATTATCACCTCTTACAACTTCTCCTGAGAAATTCATCTTGGGTTCTTCAAGCCTCAAAATGTCAATTTCTTCTAAATCAGGAAAAATATTGACTATGTAAGAAGGTTTTATAAGGATAAATAAATTATCAATTGTTAAACAAAGCAAACTTTTAATTTTTTTTGATTCATATATTTTTTTACAAATTAATGCTGGAACAACTTTTCTATTTATTTGAGGAGCTTTTATGGAAATTAAACTTCCATCTTTAATAAAGGTAATTGCACTAGTAATTTCTTCTGATAATTTTTCAGCTGCTTGTTTTTCTAATATCCTCAACAATCTTCTTTCTTCTTTTAAACGACTTTTCAACTTTTCGTATGAATCGAAATCTTGCCATGAAATATTGGAAGTTATTTTTTTTAGTTTTTTTAAATCTCTTTCTAAATTATCAAGAATAGCCGTCTCTTCTGAAGATTCCCCTAAATATAAAAAGCTCCCAAAACTTCTTTTTATTAACTCTCGAGATTTATCTAAACTATAATTTTGCAAAAGATTAAGAACCATTCCATAGCTTGGTGTGAACTGACTGACTAGTGGATTTGGTTCACTAATAGCCAAGCTACTAGCTTCTTTTGCTCCCTCAAATCTAGTTTGTAAGGTTACAACATATCCCTGCAAATCCTTTCCTCTTCTTCCAGCTCTTCCTGACATCTGCAAGAATTCACTACTAAATAATAATCTATGTCCTTCATCAGTCCTTTTTGATAGTGTTGAAATTACTGTTGTTCTTGCAGGCATATTAATACCCGCAGCTAAAGTTTCAGTTGCAAAAACAACTTTTATCAATCCTTGCTGAAATAGTTCCTCTACTAACTCTTTCCATGCTGGAAGCAAACCAGCATGGTGTGAAGCTATACCTCGTTTAAGAGCTTCACAATGAAATTTATCTTTTATACCCTCTTCATTATTTTTTAGATAAACATCTAATCTTTGAGATATCAAATTTGCTTCTGAATAACTTACTAAAGATAAATCTTTTATATACTCAACGGCCTTGTCACAACCTCTTCTACTAAAAATAAAATAGATAGCTGGTAACATATTTCTCTCTGCAAGTTTAGAGACTACAAAGGCAATCGGAGGAGCCTTTGGTTGCATTATTCTTCCTACTTTACCTTTCTTTTTTTGCCCTTTTGGTGCTCTCCAAATCTTACAATTTGGATGAATCCCATTACCCTTATTATTCAAAAGAGGATGAAGTCCCTTGGCACTACAGAAAATAAAATCTAATGGAACTGGTCTTTTATTACTGTTCACAAGTACTGTAGGACCATGAACTTTTTCTATCCAATTTTGAAGTTGGTCTGCATTAGAGATAGTTGCTGATAAAGCTATTATCTGTGCTCTACTTGGACAATGAATTATTGTTTCTTCCCAAACTGTCCCCCTTTGAGGATCGTTCATATAATGACATTCATCAAGAATTACAGATTCCAGATTTACCAATGGGTCATCAAATTCTTCAAATTCTCCATAGAGCATATTCCTAAAAATCTCAGTAGTCATTACTAAGATTGGAGCATCTCTATTGATACTAATATCTCCAGTTAAGAGACCTACTTTCTTCTCTCCAAATTGATTAATAAAATCTCTAAACTTTTGATTTGATAAAGCTTTTAAAGGGGTTGTATAAAAAACTCTACTTTCATGGGATAAGGCTCTATAAATAGCAAATTCACCGATTAATGTTTTACCTGAGCCAGTTGGAGCAGTTAAAACAACAGAATTTCCACTATTAATAGCTTTTATTGCCTCTATTTGAAAGGGATCTAGTGGGAATGGGAAATATTCCTCTAAATTAAGCAATAATTGTGATTGAAGAGGGGAGGAGTTAACTTCTTAAGATATGATCTATATAGATATTAATAAACAATAGCCACATTGCACACTTTAATAGTAAATCTAGATCATTTTATAAAAAATATTTAGTTGAAATTACTTACAAATGAATAGAGTAAAAATCCCAAAAAATAGACTTCGTAAATTAAAAACATTCACATTAGGTCAAAAGCCATATGAACTTCAAGGTGTGAATCCAAAGAAAGTTAAAAATAACTTTATTGACTTATGTAGTAATGATTATTTTGGATTAAGTAGAGATAATGATGTAATAAAAGCCTCTTATGAAATAAGCTTATCTGAAGGTCTTGGTTCAGGCAGTTCGAGATTCATAACGGGCTCAAGACCAATACATAAATTATTAGAGACACAACTTGCAGAATGGCTTAATCAGGAAAAAGTGCTTTTATTTCCTAGCGGTTTCCAAGCTAATATTGCTGCCGTGCAAGGTTTAGCTAACAGAAATAGTATTGTAATTGCAGATAAATTTATTCATAATTCTTTATTAGTTGGAGTAAAAGCTGCCGGATCAAAACTAGTAAGATTCAAACATAATGATTTAAAAGACTTAGAAAATAAAATTCTTAAATTCAATTCATCGCAAAAGTCCATTCTTATAATTGTTGAATCCCTTTACAGTATGGAAGGTTCAATTGCTCCTCTCAAAGAAATTGCTGGAATTTGTAAAAGGTATAAGGTTGAATTATTAGTCGACGAAGCTCATGCTATTGGGATTTTAGGGACTGAAGGGAAAGGTTTAAGTTTTGATTTATCTGATGAAATAACTATGCTTACAGGAACCTTTGGCAAATCGTTTGGTAGCGGCGGGGCTTTCATAGCTTGTAACTCAAAAATTGGTGAACACCTTATTCAAACGAGTGGGGCTTTTAGATATACAACTGCTCTTTCCCCAGCTTTATCTGCAGGTGCATTTAAATCGCTCCAAAAAATCAAAGCCAATCACGAATGGGGTATTAATTTATTGATCTCTTCTAAAAAATGGAAAAAAGAAATTCTTCGAAATTTAAGTTACCCAGTTAAGGGAGAATCTCAAATCTTATCTATAATTGTCGGACAAGAAGAAAAGGCAATTCTTCTACAAAAACATCTTGAAAAAAACGGTTTTTTAGCTATTGCTATTAGACCACCTACTGTTCCTGTGAACGAATCAAGAATAAGGCTAACAATTAGAAGAGATTTAAATCTAGACATACTTAATAATTTTATTTCTGTTTTAAAAACCTTCAAATGAAACAAGTTATTACTCAGCATGGTTGGGGGTTAGATCAAAGTTTCTGGGATAATTATAAAATTGAATTTCAAAGGAATGGATGGCATTGGCAAGATAATGAAAGAGGATATTTTTCAAAAAATATCAATCAAGCAAAATGGATACAAAACAATTTGAACGATCAAATCAAGATGATTTTATGTCACTCTTTAGGTTTCCATTTAATTCAAGAAAATCTTTTAGATGAAGCATCCCATGTTGTCTTTATAAATTCATTTAATAACTTTCTTCCTTCAAGCAAAAAAAGAAATTTAATTTACAGGTCTCTTAAGAGAATGGAAAAAAAAATAATGTTATTTGAAGCAGAGGTTATGTTAAAAGAATTTATACGTAGATCTTTTTTGCCCAATAATATGAGCATTAATTTCCAAACTATGTTTTATAAAAACTTAGATAATTTAAATAATAATCTTCTATTAAGTGACCTTAAAAAACTTTATACAGATAAAAATTCTTTCAAGTCTTTTGAGAAAAATTGCAATGTCATCATTATAAATTCTAAAAACGATTTAATTCTTGACCAAGATTCAAGTGATGACTTTATTGAATTATTAAAAAAAACATTAACTAAAAAGCCAACTTTAATTGAATTAGATAATCAAGGGCATTGTCTAACTAATTTAAATTTTTACCAAATCATCAAAAGAACTCTGGATAATAAATATGAAAAATAAAATCTGGAATGAAACAGTTAAAAATAACTTTAATAATGCTTCAGCAAATTATTTAAGTTATTCAAATATTCAAAAGCATTTTGCTGATAAGATTGTTTATTTCTTAAAAGATCTAAATATTCAAAAAGGTGAATGGATAGATCTTGGTTCAGGAACTGGCTTATTAGCTGATGAAATAGAAAAAGAATTTTCTACAAAAAATATTAGCCGAATTGATTTCAGCAAAAAAATGCTTCTTCAAAATAAGGACTCTAGTAAAAAGATTTTATGGGATTTAAATAATGGTTTACCTCCATCAATTAGAAACTGTCCTCTAATGACATCTAACTTTTGTATACACTGGTTAGACAATCCCGAAAAAATAATAAGAGATTGGTTTAACAAATTAAGATCTGGTGGTTATTTAATAATTTCATATCCCACAATAAATTCATTCCCGGAATGGAAGCAAACTTGCTTAAAAACTAATATTGAATATAGTGGCCTAACTTTCCCTGTTTCAAGAAATATAGTCAAAAGTTTCAACTCTGACGAAATATTCTTCTCAAATAAATACTTATATATAGAAAACTTTCCGGATGTTTATAAACTTTTCAGAAGCATAGTAAACGTGGGAGCTCAATCAACCAAGTGTAAACGTAATAAAGTATGTGAATTAAAAGCAATACAAAAGTTTTGGCCTAAGACGGCAACTAATTCAGTTAACCTTACATGGGAAATTAATATTGAAATATTAAAAAAATCATGAGCGCTATAAAGAATAAATCCCAATTTATTATTTGTGGAACAGATACTGATATCGGAAAGACATTAATTAGTTCTTTTTTTGTAAGAGGATTAAATTCTTTTTACTGGAAGCCTATTCAAAGTGGCATTGAGTCAGAGACTGATAGTCAAGCTGTTGCACGACTTGCAAAAGTAAACAAAGCGAAAATAATCAGTGAAGCTTATATCTTTAGAGAACCTGTTTCTCCTCATTGGGCGTCAGAAATAGATCAAAAAGTTATAAACTTTCAGCTATTAAATTTACCAAATATCGATGGGTCATTAATTGTAGAAACAGCGGGGGGCTTAATGGTCCCAATTACAAGAAATTATTTGCAAATAGATCAAATCAAGAAATGGGATATCCCTGTAATACTTGTATGCAAGAGCGGCCTTGGGACTCTTAATCACACTCTTCTTAGTATTGAGGCATTAAGAAAAAGAAATATTAAAATTCTAGGTCTAGTTATAAACGGAAAAAAACACTTAGATAATCCAAAAACATTAACTGAATTTAGTAGTCTTCCTATTATTGCTGAATTTCCATATATCCAGAAAATTGACTCTAATAATTTAGATATACTTTGGGAAGAGCTCAATATTAAAAATAAATTGATCACCTTATTAAATCAAAAAAATAATAAATGAAATCTCCAGTTTTAAAAAATCCTAATCAAAATTGGCATCCTAATATATGGCCGCCTTTTACGCAGATTATAAATAGCAAGCCTCAATTAGAAGTTACTCATGGAAAAAATGCTTTAATTTATACTAAAAATCCAAAACAAGAACTCATTGATGGAATAAGTAGTTGGTGGGTTACTCTACATGGTCATAGTAACGATTACATAGCAAATGCCATTTATCATCAAGCCAAGACTCTAGAGCAAGTTATATTCGCCGACTTCTTACATCCACAGGCTCAAATATTATCAGAGAGACTAAGTGGCTTAACAAAATTAGAAAGACTTTTTTTTTCTGATAATGGATCTACCGCTGTAGAAGTAGCTTTAAAAATTGCCTATCAATCTTGGCAAAATCAAGGTGAAACAAGAAACCAAATAATTGCTTTTGATGGTGCCTATCATGGTGATACATTTGGAGCAATGGCTTTAGGGGAACGAAATATTTTCAATGAGAATTTTGATAATCTAATGTTCCCTGTTAAAAGGGCCCCATGGCCTTCAACTTGGATAAATGATGAAGAGGTTGAAACAAAAGAGAATAAAGCGATTCAAATATTAACTAAACTACTTAAAAAGCCCACTGTAGCTGTCATTCTTGAACCATTAGTACAGGGTGCGGGAGGAATGAATATGGTTAGGCCTGAATTTATCAGACAAGTTTCAGAAGTAGTAAAAAATAATAATTCTTTATTAATAGCTGATGAAGTATTAACTGGATTTGGGCGATGTGGAAGTCTCTTTGCATTTCAAAAGGCAAATATAATTCCTGATCTAATTTCTATTTCAAAGGGTTTAACGGGAGGATTCTTACCTATGGGAATCACATTAGCTAAAGAGACAATTTTCCAATCTTTTATTAGCGATGCTCCTAAAAAAACTTTTTGGCATGGTCATAGCTTCACTGCAAACCCTTTAGGGTGTGCTGCAGCTAATGCGAGCCTTGACTTATTAGAAAAAGATCCCATAAAATATCTTTCTTTTGAGGAAAAGCACCTTTCCCATCTAAAGAAAATTAAAAAATTACCATTTGTAAAAAACATAAGAGTCACAGGAACTATCGCCGCATTTGATATTGAAATAGGTAAAAATGAAGGTTATCTAAACAATGTTGGCAAAAGGATAAAAGCATTATCAATTAAACAAGGTTTATTTATTAGGCCACTTGGTAATGTTATCTATCTATTACCCCCTCTTTGTATTACAGACAAGCAGTTAGAAAAAAGTTACAGAATTATTTTTGAAATTTTAAGCGATCTTTAAAAAACAAAATTAAGGCCCCTGTAAAATAGCATTTTCTATATCTTCTCTATTAATACAATAAGAAAATAGTCTTTTAGTTAATTTACCTCCACTCTCCCAGACAACACTTAAATCTTCTTGTTCAAAAATAATAGTTGCATTCCAATTAGAAAGTAACAAATACCATTTAGACGGATTATCAATATCTTTAGTTGCACCTAAATCTTTTAACCATAATTCTAATGATTGAAGTGAATGTTGATTAATTGGGGTGTCAGATGGGATCACAGAATTTCTTTAAATTATTATCTCAAAAGCCAAGTTGGAATTGACTGTATTTCTTTGCCAGCAAAAGAAGCGATTAAGATAGCTAAAAATAAACTTATCAAAATAATAATAATCAGCAAAAATAATGAGAACATTTCTCCATTTGAAAATGGTCTCCTATTATCTACTAACTGCTGATTATTAGCATCCATTACTAAAGGATCCAAAACATTTAAATTTGTTTTATTTGGTTTTTTAGAATTTACTTGTAATTTTTCATCATACATTTTCCTCAAATTAGAATTATTTAAATTTTCATAGGCCTCTAATACTTTTTGAAATTTATTTTTTGCATCTTCTAATTCTAAAGAAGTCGTATCAGGATGTAATTCTATC
>QCUA01000013.1 GCA_003210915.1 Prochlorococcus sp. AG-676-L21
TGGTATTTTGCGGCCAGGGGATTTAATGTTATCTGTAACTGGAACTCCTTACGATACATTGGAGGAAGTAATCGGTATAAGAGGTAACGGCAAAGGTTCTTTATTAGATTTAGGAGTTAAATATCGTCAAATTAGCATGGATGAAAAAACAAATTCCTACGAAGATAAACTTGTAGATTTTTTTAAACATAATAAATGTAAATTAGTATTTATCCAGAAAAGTTGTGGTTATAGTTGGAGAAAATCTTTAAATAATAATCAAATAAAACAAATCTGTAACCTTGTTCACTCACTTAATCCTGAGTGTATTTGTTTTGTGGATAATTGTTATGGAGAACTTGTAGAAGATAGTGAACCAATTATTAATGGCGCAAATATAATCGCTGGATCGCTAATTAAAAATTTGGGTGGGACTATTGTTCCTACTGGCGGATATATTGCAGGTGATTCTGAATTAGTTGAAATGGCATGTTGTAGATTAACCGCTCCAGGAATTGGTGCCGATGCAGGAATTAACTTTGGTTTTGGTAGATTAATTCTACAGGGACTATTTTTAGCACCACAAATGGTGCACGAATCTCTAAAAGGTGCTGATTTGGTAGCTGCAGTATTTAAAAAACTAGGTTTTATTGTTTTACCCGAGCCTACATCGTACAGATCAGACATAATTCAAGCAGTTAGATTAAATAATCCACACTTAATACAAAAAGTATGTCAATCCTTTCAAAATTCTTCACCAATAGATTCTTTTTTAAATGTTATTCCTTCTCCAATGAGTGGTTATGGTTCAAATTTATTAATGTCTGGAGGAACGTTTATTGAAGGAAGTACAAGTGAATTTTCAGCTGATGCTCCTCTAAGAGATCCATTTAATATTTTTGTTCAAGGTGGTTCTCACATGGCTCATATCAAAATTGCTTTAATTCAATTAGTATTTGAGTTATTAGAAGAAAATCTAATTGAAAAGGAATCTCTCATTTTTTCATAAATTTTTATTATGTCCTACAAGTTTCCGAAATATCTAAAATATGCTGATACACATGAATATGTGAAGGAGGAAAATGGATTGTTAAAAATAGGTGTTAGTGAGTTTGCTATTGATCAATTAGGAGATATTGTTTTTGTTGAATTAGTCGAAAAGGGAACTAATTTACGAAAAGGAGATACTTTTGGAACAATTGAATCTGTCAAGGCTGTTGAAGAAGTTTATCTTCCTTTTGCTGGAGAAGTCATTTCTGTTAATCAAGGAGTTATTGATAATCCAGAAATTTTGCAAAATGATCCAATTGGTGATGGATGGTTGCTAATTATTAAATCAGAATCAAATGTTTTATTAGACGAATTAATGGATTCAGATGAATATAAATCAAAGGTTGTTCCGAATTGAGGCAAATTTCTAAAAACCGGCTATTTTAAAGAAAAATAAGTTAAATATGAATCCCACAAATAACTCGGATTTATTTATTGATAGACATCTTGGATTGAAGGATAATGACGAAAAAAAAATGCTTCAAAAACTTGGTTTTAACAATATAGATGAATTTATTAATCAAGTTATTCCTGAAGATATTCAGTTAGAAGAAAAATATTCAGATGTTTTGCCAAAAGGATGTTCTGAAATTGAGGCATTGAACGAATTAGAAGAAATATCTAATAAAAATCATAAATTTAGATCTTTAATTGGACTTGGATATTACGGAACACATACCCCTAAAGTTGTACAAAGGCATGTGTTAGAAAATCCCAGGTGGTATACCGCTTATACCCCTTATCAAGCTGAAATTGCTCAAGGCAGATTAGAAGCTTTGTTTAATTTTCAAACTTTAATTTGTGAATTAACCGGTTTCTCTATAGCTAATGCATCTCTTTTAGATGAGGGAACAGCTGCTGCAGAAGCAATGACAATGAGTTTTTCTTCAAGGAAAAATAAGTCTTCAAATACTTTCTTAGTAGATGAAAATGTTTTTGACCATACATTTAATGTTTTATTGACGAGAGCTAAACCATTAGGTATTAAGTTAAAACGTTTTAACCAAAAGTACTTTAATAATCATGATGATGTTTTTGGTCTCTTAATCCAGCTTCCTGGTAAAAATGGAGATTTATTTGATCCAACATTTTTGATCTCCCAAGCTCATAAAGTAGAAATAGTGGTCACATCAATTATTGATCCTCTTGCTCAAGTTTTAATAAAACCAATAGCTCAATTTGGAGTTGACATAGCTGTAGGAAGTTTGCAAAGATTTGGAGTCCCAATGGGCTTTGGTGGTCCTCATGCAGCATTTTTTGCATGTACTGAAAAATATAAAAGACTTATACCAGGAAGAATCGTAGGACAAACTCTATCTAGAAATGGAGAACAATCCCTGAGATTGGCATTGCAAACAAGAGAACAACATATAAGAAGAGAAAAGGCGACTAGTAATATTTGTACAGCTCAATCTTTATTAGCAATAATATCTTCTTTTTATGCCACATATCATGGGTCTTCAGGATTAACAAAAATGGCTAAGAGATTAGTTGTTTTAAGAAGATATCTAGAATCTTTACTTTCTGAGTTAGGTTTAAAAATACCTCTTGGGAGTAGGTTCGATAGTTTTGATATTTACTGTGAGGAATCTGAAAAGATTCATAAAGAAGCTCTAAAAAACGGATTCAACTTTAGAATTTTACCTTTGGGTTCATCGATCGAGGAATCTAAAGGATTTGGAATTTCTCTAGATGAGCTTACTGATAAAAATGAAATCCATAAGATAGTAACTTGCGTAGCAAATGGGCTAGGAAGAAAAGAAGATTTAACGCATATTACACTTAATAATTGTTTTCAGTTTGAGGGTATTCCTCTAAGAAATAAAGAATGGATGCAACAAAATGTATTTGAAAATTATCAAAGTGAGACTGATTTAATGAGGTACATTTTTAAGCTTGCTGAGAAAGATTTTTCACTGGTTGATGGAATGATTCCACTAGGAAGTTGTACGATGAAATTAAATTCTGCAGCAGAGCTTAGTCCAATTTCATGGACTAATTTATCGTCAATTCACCCTTTCGCTCCAGCTAATCAAACAAATGGTTATTCAAAAATAATAAGCGATCTTGAAAAATGGATTAGTGATCTAATTGGCTTGAATTCAGTTTCATTTCAACCGAATGCAGGCTCTCAAGGTGAGTTTGCGGGTCTATTGGCAATTAATTCTTACTTCTCTTCAAAAGGTGATTTATTAAGAAAAAAATGCCTAATACCACAAAGTGCTCATGGAACAAATCCTGCTAGCGCGGTGATGGCAGGATTTGATGTTGTAACTATTAAATGTGATTCTGAGGGTAATATTTCTTATGAGGATTTATTAATTAAGGTCCAGGAATTTGATAATACAATTGGTGCACTAATGTTAACTTATCCCTCTACTCATGGAGTGTTTGAATTAAAAATCCGAGAAATATGTGACTTAATTCATTCAGTTGGTGCATTTGTTTATTTGGATGGAGCAAATCTTAATGCTCAGGTCGGATTATGCAGGCCTGGTGATTATGGAGTGGATGTTTGCCATTTAAATTTACATAAAACATTTTGTATCCCTCATGGTGGTGGTGGACCTGGAGTTGGTCCAGTTGCAACATCTGAAACTTTAAGTCCTTTCCTTCCTTCCCATTCTTTGAAAGATAATACTTTTAGTCAACTCGGTTATTCTGTATCTTCTTCAGAGCATGGAAGTGCAAGCATTCTTCCAATAAGCTGGATGTACATAAAGATGGCTGGTCAAAGTGGTTTAAGAAAGGCGAGTAGTCATGCAATATTGTCAGCAAATTATATTGCTAATACATTAAAAAATAAATTTAAGATTTTATATAAAGGACAAAATAATTTTGTCGCACATGAATGTATCCTTGATTTTAGAGAGTTGAAGTCAAAAACAGGTTTAAGTGTTAATGATATAGCTAAGAGATTAATAGATTATAGCTTTCATGCTCCAACGATAAGTTGGCCAGTTCCTGAGACTATAATGATAGAGCCTACTGAAAGTGAAAGTTTGACGGAGTTAAATAGATTTTGTGAAGCTATGCTCTTAATAAGCGAAGAAATTGAAGAAATTGAAAATAATATTAATCTCAGAAATAATAATTTAATTAGTAATGCTCCTCATACTATAAATGAGTTGATTTCAGATAATTGGAATTATCCTTATTCAAAAGAAAAGGCTGCATATCCGTATAAAGGTAAATTCGAACATAAATTCTGGCCTTCTGTATCAAGAATTGATAATGCTTATGGAGATAGAAATTTAATTTGTTCTTGTAATGTCAATGATAAAGATTTTTTAGATGACAAAAAATGTGCATAAAGACTAGCATTCTTCTTGTTTTTTAGTTACCGTAAAATTGAATAAAAAATTTAATATTTTCTTATAGAATTTTTTTAGATTTTTTTATTATTATTATCAAGCATCAAATTTATTTGGGGTATTTGAAGCTATGAGCAAAGATTTTAAATCTGGTAAGGTTAGGCGCTTGCCAATTAATAATTTGAATTTACCAAATTTTGTTAATAATTCCTTAGGGAATAATACAAAGGTAAATTCTGTTGAAGGGACTAATGTAATTAGAGTACCATTTGGAAAAAGATTTCCTAAAAAACAGAGGCCCGATAAGAATCAAAATATAGCTACTTTAATACTCCCAATCAATACATTTATTAATCCTACCCCACCCCCACATGTGGCTTAATTTATAGAAATTTAGGAAATGTTTTCAAGTGTTTCTGCATAATATTTTTGTAATTGAATAGTAGCTTGGTTCCAGTCCCATTGTTCAGCTTCTTTCCTAGCTTCTTTTCTCATAGCTTCTTTTTTATTCTTATCTGCAAGGATTTTTTTAGTCGCCTCAATTAAACTTCTTTCTCCATTGTCTTTTTCATCTGGGTTATATAAACAACCATTTATTCCATTATTGATAATATCTGGGATACCACCTTTATTAGCCCCTATTACTGGGCATCCTGCAGCCATTGCTTCTAACAATACTAACCCGAGAGTTTCTGTGCTTGATGGGAATAAGAATATATCTCCGGATGCGTATGCACTGGCTAGCTCTTCACCAGATAAATAACCTATGAAATTTGTTTTTGTGTTTTCAAAAATCTTTTCCAACTGCCCTCTGTAGGGACCATCTCCCACTAGAGCTAGACATGCTCCGGGTATATTATCTAATACAGGCTTAATTCTTTCAATTTGCTTTTCTGCTGATAATCTACCTACATAAATCAAAAGTGAATCCGTATTTTGATATTTTCCAAATAATTTTTCTCTCATTTTTTCGCTTCGTAATTCTGGTCTGAAGTTTTCAGTGTCGACACCCCTTTGCCATAAAGCAGTCCTCTGTATTCCTTTATCTTCGAGTTCATTAACCATTGCAGTTGAGGTACAAAGATTTAATAAGGCTTGATTATGAGCTGCTTTTAACAACTCCCATAAAAGGGGTTCTAACATTCCCATTCCGTAGTGTTCAAGATATTTCGGAAGATGTGTATGGTAACTTGCAATTAGAGGAATATTATTTGTTTTTGCTAGCCATATGCCTCCAAGTCCAAGTACAGCGGGATTAACTACATGTACTAAGTCTGGCTTGAATTCTTCTAATTTATCAGAGACTGCAGGGCCAGGTAAGCCTAATTTTAATTCAGGATATAAAGGTAGAGGCATTGCAGCAACTCCTACTATTGTTGCTCCTTTATAAGAATCAGGACATCCCTCAGGACAAAACACTATAACTTCATCACCATTTTTTGTTAAAAATTCGATGGTCTTAGTTAGTCTTGTTACTATTCCGTCAACTTTAGGTAGAAAAGTTTCAGTAAAGAATGCTATTTTCACTTTTTTAAGTTAGATATTAAAACTATTTTTAATTAGTTTTTATTGCTTTAGCCTGTTGTTTCGTCCAAGTTGAAATACAAGGAATTCTTTTTTTATCACATCTCATAGAGTATTTTTTTGCTACTTCAACAACTTCTTCTAATAAGCCATTATCAAGAGTGGTGGGATTAAGCCCCAATTCTATGAAACATTTATTATCAACTATTAAATCATTTTCGACAGCTTCATTTCGAGGATTTGGTAAATAATTGATTTCGGCTCCAGTAAGAGAAGCAACTTTTTTAGCTAATTCTCCAACCTGGTGACTTTCTGTCATTTGATTGAAAATTTTTACTCGTTCGCCAGATTTTGGAGGATTGTCTAGAGCTAGTTGGACGCATTTTACTGAATCTTTAATATGTATAAAAGCTCTTGTCTGTCCTCCTGTCCCATGCACAGTAAGGGGATATCCGATGGCTGCTTGCATGAGAAATCTATTAAGAACTGTACCGTAATCGCCGTCGTAATCGAATCTATTTGTCAATCTTGGATCTTTTAATGTTGTTTCTGTATTTGTGCCCCAAACAATGCCTTGATGTAAATCTGTGATTCTAATCAAGTCGTTTTTGTTGTAATAAAGAAATAATAATTGATCTAATGTCTTTGTCATATGATAAACGCTGCCAGGACTGGCGGGATGAAGAATTTCTTCTTCAAAACGACTTCCATCTGGTTGAGGTACTTCAACTTTTAAATAACCTTCAGGAATTGTTGCGCCTCTATGTGATCCATATCCATATACTCCCATGGTTCCTAAATGAACAATATGAATATCTAAATTACTTTCTACAATTGCAGCAAGTAAATTATGAGTACCATTCACATTATTATCAACTGTATATCTTTTGGTAAAACTTGATTTCATTGAGTAAGGTGCAGCTCTTTGTTCAGCAAAATGTACAATTGAATCAGGTTTTTCCTCAATAAGTAAATTTAGTAATTTTTGATATTGTTTCGAAAGATCAATATTAATAAATTTTATTGGTTTTCCACCAGTCTCTTCCCATGCAGAAAGTCTTTCATTTATTGAAGAAATTGGGGTTAACGATTCCACTTCAAGATCAATATCTATTTTTCTGCGACTTAGGTTGTCAACTATAATTACTTCATGATTTTGTTCTGCTAAATTCACCGCACAAGGCCAACCGCAAAAACCATCTCCGCCAAGAACAATTACTTTCACTCAAAACTCCAGAATTAAAATGTCATTTTATATTTATTAAATTACTACAGAGTGCTTCCAAAATGCGAAAAAAGATTGTAAAAAGTTTCAAATCTTTTCTCTTGAATTAATAAATTGGCTATTCTTGCAATTTTTTTAATATTAAAATTATTTTTAAAGAATCAAATTACTTTATTGAGATATTTTTTTCAGGTGAACTAGCCTTTGCTAACTTCTGCTTTTCAATTCTTCCAGCTAAAAAAGCGTCTCTTCCTGCTTTTACACCATAATTCATCGCTTTAGCCATTTTTAACGGGTTTTTAGCTAATGCGATAGCACTATTGATTAAAACTCCATCTGCTCCAAGTTCCATAGCCTGAGAAGCTTCACTAGGTACACCTATGCCGGCATCAATTATGACTGGAATATTAGAATTTTCAATAATTATGGATATATTCGATAAATTTAAAAGGCCTTGACCAGAGCCAATAGGTGATCCTAATGGCATCACAGTCGAACAACCTATCTCCTCTAACTTTTTAGCTAATATTGGATCAGCATTTATATATGGAAGAACAATAAAATCTTTATTTATCAATATTTCAGCTGCTTTAAGGGTTTCAATAGGATCAGGTAATAAATATTTTTTGTCAGGAATAACTTCTAATTTGACGAAATTATTTTCTTCTTGACCTGATAATTTGGCAAGTTCTCTTCCTAAAATTGCTATTCTTATTGCTTCGTCTGAATTGGTACAACCAGCAGTATTAGGAAGCATCCAGAATTTTTTCCAGTCAATTTTTTCCAGTAAATTGTCTCCATTTTGATTATTTTGAATTCTTCTCACTGCGACAGTAACTATTTCAGATTCAGTATTAGCTAAACTCTCTATCATTACTTCTGAAGACGTATATTTTCCTGTACCAACCATCAACCTACTTGAGAAGCTTTTACCTCCAATTTGTAAACATGAATCTTCTTTCATTTTAAAATCCTTTATCTTTTATTCCTTTGAAAGGTGTGTAATTATTTCTTTTTTCAAGTTCTTTGCTCTTTTTAATTGCTGTTTTGTTGTTTGGATCTATTACTAAAACTTTCTTATAAGTTGCATATGCCAAATCATATTCCAGCAGTCGTTGTTGTGCGGATGCCAGATTATTTAAAGCGACTGTATATTCAGGGAGTGATTTTACAGCTGAGTTATAGTGCTTGATTGCTTTTTTAAACTCATTTTGTGCTGCATAAGAAAAACCGAGAGCATTTTCAATAATAGCTTTTGCTTCGTCTGGTTCATTATCATAAGATTCAACAGCTTTCAGAAAAGTCTTAGAGGCCTCTGTATATAACCTTTTTTTAATTTGGATAGAGCCAAATTCATATAATTCAGAAGCTTTTGTTAGTGAATTAAGGCCTTTTTGCTCAAATTTTACTAAATTTAATTCTTCCTTTCTTGTCCTAAGAAATTGTCGAAATACAAAAATAGAGATTATTATAAGTACTATAAAAAGGATGATCAAATATGATTGAAAGGAAGATATTTCCATTACTTATAAGATATTTTGAACAATTTTATTTTTTTAATTTAATTGCTTACGGTAGAAACTATTTTTTCAAAACATTGTGGATCGCTTAAAGCTAATTGTGCAAGCATTTTTCTATTGATAATTATGTCAGAGTTCTTCATCCCATTAATTAATCTGCTGTAATTTGTGCCATTAATTCTTGCCGAGGCATTTATTCTTGAGATCCAAAGTCTTCTGAAATCTCTTTTTCTTCTTCTCCTATCTCTATAAGCGTTGCAGAGAGCTTTCATTACTCTTTGATTTGCTGTTCTAAAAAGATTTTTGTTTCCTCCTCTGAAACCTTTAGCAAGGTTTAAGATTTTGTTTCTTCTTTTTCTGGCTATGTTGCCTCTTTTAACGCGTGCCATAAATTTATTTTAAAAGTAATTTGAATGCTCTTAAGCGTAAGGAATCATTAATTTTACATTATCAGCATCTCTTTCATCAACAACAGCTTTTGTTTTAAGATGTCTCTTCAATTTTGAGCTTTTGTGATCTAATAAATGATTATGGAAAGCTCTTCTTCTAGTAAATTTACCCGTAGCAGTAGCTTTAAATCTTTTAGCTGCTGATTTACGAGTTTTAAGTTTAGACATTTCCCTTGATAATGTTTAATCTAGATAATCTAAACCTTTATATGCATTGGTGCAAATTAAAGTTTTGAATTGAAAAGGTAATGTCGAACTTATGCTGCGCAAATTGAACTTAAAGTTTCTCATTTATGGATGTTGGTTATTTTGTTCAATTTCTCCAATACTGACATTAAGTGGCTTTTCAGATGAATCTTCAAAAATAAATCTTACTCAAGAATTAAAAAAAGGTAATTTTTTAATTGGATTAAAACAATACTTAGGAGCTAGGAGTGATAACTTTCCAAAAAAAAATAATATTACTTTTACTACAAAAAATGATTTTTTAAAACTCCATTCTACTAATGGTGTAAAGCACAAATCCAAAAAAATAAATATTGTTTTGAAGAAAAAAAACTTGATAACCCCTTTCACTGTTGAAAGACTAGTATTTGGTCCATTTGCAAGCTATGAATCGGCACAAAAGCAAGCTGAAAAATTAAAAGAAAAAGGTTATCAAGCTCTAGTTGCCTTTCCAAACGATTGGGAAGTTTGGATTCCAGTTGGCAAAAACCTTCCTGACAAAAAACTTAACTATAGACTGTTTAAAAAATCCTACAAGTCAAAAATTATCCCTTTCCTTGTTACTGAATATTCGCAACATGAACTCCAAGGCCCGATATATATATCTTCATCTCAAGAGATAAGTATTAATGATATTAATTTTGGTAAAAAGTTTTATTTAGCTAAAGATTCATATGGAACTTGGACGTTGATCCAGAAAATCAAATTTGATGATTACTTAAAAGGTGTTCTGCCATATGAAATTGGCTCTAATTCACCTTTAGAGGCATTGAAAGCACAAGCAGTAATTGCGAGAACTTGGGCACTTTATAATTCCGATAGATTTAAAATTGATCAATATCATTTGTGTATAACTACTCAATGCCAAGTTTATAAACCTTCTTTGATTGAATATAAAAATGTACATAAAGCGATAGAAGATACTTCAAATTTAATAATCACTTATAAAAAGAAACCAATTAATTCCTTTTATCATGGATCTAATGGAGGCATATCAGCTAGTGCAAGTGAATCTTGGCAAATAAAAGATTATCGTTATCTTAATTCAATGATTGATGGTTCAAATGCTTTAAAAAAAGCTTTTAGACTTCCAATTAAAAGTGGGGATGAATTAAATAAATTTCTTGAGTTTGCAGATGAAAAAGTTTATGGTAGAAAGCATTCTCTTTTTCGGTGGGAGAAAATAATCTCTAATGAGACGATACAAAATAATCTATTAAATAATCAATTAATTAAGGAGAAATCAGATTTGGTTGATCTAAATATTATTGATAGGGGCTTCAGTGGAAGAGTAATAAAATTAGAAATTAAGCTAAAAAATCTAAAGAAACCAATAGTTTTTGTAAAAGATGATATTCGTCGAATATTGAGTTTTTTGCCGAGTAATTTATTTACTATTAATAAATTAAATGATAATCTTTGGCTTTTTAAAGGAGGTGGCTTCGGTCATGGTGTAGGTTTATCTCAATCAGGAGCGATAGAAATGGCTGAATTAGGCTTTACTTATGAACAAATATTGAATCATTACTATAAGGGAACAAAAATTAAAAAAATTGAGATATCGTCTCAATAATTAAAATGAAAATTATAAATTAGCATTTATGAGTAACGGTTTTTATAAAAATCGAAGATTAAAATCATTTTTATTTCTTGCTGTTTGTTTATTAGTAAGTACTATTCCTCATATCTTTCAATTCAAACATTTTCTATTTTTTACAATAACGATTTCTTTTTTAGTTGCTTGTTATGGATTAAATGTAATTTCAAAAAATATACAAAGAAGTGTTTTTTCACAAAGTAAAGAAAAGATAATTAGTGATGATAAGTTACCTGCTCTCGATATTTTAGTTGCTGCCAGAGATGAAGAAAATGTTATTGAAAGATTAGTTGAGAGATTATTTAATTTAGAGTACCCAATTAATAAATTAAATATTTATATCATTGATGATGGTAGTTCTGATAAGACACCTTTAATTTTGGAAAGGTTATCTAAAGAGTTTGATAGATTAAAAATTATTACTAGATCTGCAAATGCTGGAGGTGGTAAATCAGGAGCATTAAATTATGCTTTAAAGTTTACACACGGAGAATGGTTATTAATATTAGATGCTGATGCTCAATTGAAGAATGATACTCTACCAAGACTATTTCGTTTCGTTTATGAGGGATCTTGGTCAGCAGTGCAATTAAGAAAATCCGTCATAAATGTAAGTAAGAATTTTTTAACCACTTGTCAGTCTATGGAAATGGCAATGGATGCAATTTTTCAATATGGGAGATTATCTGTTGCGGGAGTATCTGAATTGAGAGGTAATGGTCAATTAATTAATAAAGAAGTTTTACTTAAATGTGGTTCGTTTAATGAAGATACAGTTACTGATGACTTGGATTTAAGCCTTAGGCTTTTACTTTCTAAATCAAAAATTGGGATTCTCTGGGATCCTCCTGTTATGGAAGAAGCAGTTGAAAATATATCTGCTTTATTTTCACAGAGACAAAGATGGGCTGAAGGTGGTTTGCAAAGATTTTTTGATTATGGGGAGCAATTATTTTCAAAAAAAATTGAACTTATTCAAAAGTTTGATTTAACCTTTTTCTTTATCTTGCAATATGCCTTGCCTATTATTTCTTTGATTGATTTGATTTTAAGTATTGCTCTAACGGAATCACCCAGATATTGGCCAATCTCCATAACAGCATTTACTTTGTCTGGAATTGCAGTTTGGTATGGCTCTTCATGCAAGAGTGAGGGTCCAGTTTTACAAAATCTCAATTTGATGATGATGTTAGTTTCTCTTGTATATCTATCTCATTGGTTTTTAGTTATACCATGGGTAACAATAAAAATGTCTATTTTTCCTAAAAAGATTCTCTGGAAGAAAACACTTCATACTGGTGTTTAAGTTATTCATCTAAATCAATAATTTCTCCGTTAAAAAAATTTGCTAAATTTTTGGGGCTATTATTATAGGATTCTGGTTTAGGTTTATTAGTTGGGGAGGGTGAATTTTGAAAACCAGTGCTTTGCTTTTCATTATTGTCATTTAATTTCTTGATTACTTTATCTTGTAATTTTGCAGTCTTAGTAATATTAATTTTTTTGCTAGAAAAGTTAAGTTTTACTTTATCCCCAAATACTTTTTTTATAGCATTTTCAATTATTACTTTTCGACTTTTGATCATATTTTCCCAGTTGGGAGATAATGCTATTAAAACTTCATCCGAATCAATACTGGCAAGTTCTGCTTGCTGAGAAAGTAGCATTTTTGTTGAAGGCAATTCTAATTTAGAAAGAATTAGCTCCCACTTTTCTTTTAAATAATCAGTTTGATTATCATTTTTAGAATTTTGGTTAATGTCCTGATTATTAATTAATTCTTTCTTATTGAAATCTCCTGATTCATTTTGGTTTTTATTATCTTCTGAGATAACTTGTTTATTAATTAATTCTTTCTTATTGAAATCTCCTGATTCATTTTGGTTTTTATTATCTTCTGAGATAACTTGATTATTAATTAATTCTTTCTTATTGAAATCTCCTGATTCATTTTGGTTTTTATTATCTTCTGAGATAACTTGATTATTAATTAATTCTTTATTATTGAAATCTCCTGATTCATTTTGGTTTTTATTATCTTCTGAGATAACTTGATTATTAATTAATTCTTTCTTATTAATTATTGTTTGATTGATATTTTCTTCAAGAAGACTTGTTAAGTGTATTTCCAACCATAATCTCGGATTGTCGCTTGTTTTTATTTGATAATCAACATTCTTAAGCTTGTTATGCCATTCAATAATTCTGTTCTTACTAATGTTGTAAGAAAATTTATTTAATTCATTTTGAAATTCAATAGAGGTATAGTATATTTCTGAATAATTATTATTTAAAGTTTTAAGTAAAAGGTCTCTAGTAATATTTAATAGTCCAACTAATATCTCATTTGGTTCATTTCCTGCATCATATAAGTTATTACAACTAATTAATAACGACTCAGGCTGATTATTAATTAATGCATTGATTAAATCAGTCAAATCATTTTCGGATACTTCTCCAAGTAAGCTTTGAACATTTTTAGTAGTTACGCCATTAGGAAGAAGACTTAATTGATCTAGTAAACTTTGTGCATCGCGCATTCCACCATTCGATCTTTTTGCAATTAGTTTGAGAGCTTGATCTTCAAATTTAATTGATTCTTTATTTGCTATTGCAGAAAGGTTGTTGAAAATAGTATTTGAGCTTATTCTTTTAAAATCAAATTTCTGACATCTACTTTGAATGGTATTTATGACTCTTTCAGGATTTGTTGTTGCAAGAATAAAAACAACTCTTTCAGGAGGTTCTTCAATAGTTTTGAGTAAAGCATTTGATGCAGCTGTTGAAAGCATATGACATTCATCGATAACATATACTTTCCATCTAGCTTGAGTCGGGGCAAATCTTGCTCTATCAATTATTTCTCGTATATTTTCCACTCCAGTATTAGATGCGGCATCAATTTCAATAATATCTAGGGCATTACCTTCCGCAATTTGTATACATAATTCGCATTTTCCACATGGATTTGTTGTAGGTTGTTTAGATGATAGACAATTTAATGATTTTGCAAATATTCTTGCACTTGATGTCTTCCCTGTCCCTCTAGGTCCATTAAAGAGATAAGCAGGTGCAATTTTCTGAGATATTAATGCTTGTTTAAGAGTGATTGATATAAATTCTTGACCAACCAGCTCATCAAGGTTAAGAGGCCTATATTTTTGATGAAAAGGTTTATGTATATTAAGCATTTATTATTTTTAATTACATGATTAAAGTTGAATTATGGCAATCGATAACCTTAATTTTTATGCAGATTCTTTAATAATCCTTTGAGATCCTGCTGGAAGTTTAACAATTTTCGACAAGAACAGTTTGTCTACCATTTTTTTCGTAATGGTGAACTCTTTAACGTCTTCTTGTGATGGAAGTGTATACATTAAATCAAGCATTAATTCTTCAATGATTGATCTAAGCGCTCTAGCGCCCGTTTTTCTTTTAAAGGCTTCATTCGCGATTGCTTCCACAGACTCTGGTTCGAAATTTAATTCAACGTTATCCATACTTAATAAAGTTTTAAATTGCTTTACCAGTGCGTCTCTTGGTTCTGTCAGAATTGATTCAAGAGTTTCTTTAGTAAGACGATCTAATACCGCGCATACAGGAATTCTTCCAATGAATTCTGGAATTAATCCATATTTGACTAGATCATCTTGTTCTAAATTCTTGAGAGCATCTCGGGAATCAACTATTTTTTTTGCATTTATTTTGCTTTCGTCAGGGTTGGTAGTAAATCCAATTGAATTTTTCCCTAAACGTTTTTGAACAATATCCTCTAAACCTATAAATGCACCTCCACATATAAATAAAATCTGGCTTGTATCGATTTGAATACAGTCATGGTTGGGGTGTTTTCTTCCTCCTTGTGGTGGAACATTGGCAATTGTTCCTTCAAGCATTTTTAACAATGCTTGTTGAACTCCTTCTCCAGATACATCTCTTGTAATTGATGGGTTTTCACTCTTTCTAGCGATCTTGTCTATTTCATCAATGTATATGATCCCCTTTTGAGCTAAATCTACATTCATTTCTGATTTTTGTAGAAGTCTCAAGAGGATATTTTCAACATCTTCGCCGACATATCCAGCTTCAGTAAGACTTGTTGCATCAGCTACTGCAAACGGAACATCAAGAAATTCAGCTAAAGTTTGTGCTAATAACGTTTTACCACTTCCAGTTGGGCCAATTAGTAAGATGTTTGATTTTTGTAATTTAGTTGCTTGTAAATCATTAGAATTATTTTCTTTATTTTCTTCTTTTAATCTCCAAGCTAGTCTTTTATAGTGATTATAAACAGCAACTGATAGTATTTTTTTTGCAGATTCTTGACCTACAACTTGGTTATCAAGAAAAGTTTTAATTTCAAGTGGTTTGGGGATAGAAGTTAATTCTAAAGGAATAGATTTTTCAGAATTATTAGTTGGTAATTTTTTCTTTACTTGAGGTGAGTTATTGATTTTTGCTTGAGTATCAATTAATTCTTCATCAAGAATTTCATTACAAAGGTCTATGCATTCATCACAAATGTAAACCCCTGGACCAGCTATAAGTTTTCTAACTTGATCTTGTGATTTACCACAAAAAGAACATTTTAGATGGGCGTCGAATTTAGCCATCGATTATCAAAGCTTGTGTAGAATAAAAAAAGGTTAAATATCCCTTACTTATTAGGATTGCTTATAATATTGGATTCGTCATCATATTCTTAAAATATTCCTTTTACTTGTCATTTTTTATGACTTTATCAATTAGTCCATATTCAACTGCTTCTGCAGGTGATAGAAAATAGTCTCTTTCAGTATCTTCATTAATTTTTTCTAAAGATTGATTAGTATGTTCTGCTAAAAGAGAATTTAATGTTTTTTTGAGAAATAGTATTTCTTTTGCTTGTATCTCAATTTCAACTGCTTGGCCTTGAGCACCTCCAAGTGGCTGGTGAATCATTATTCTCGAATTAGGTAAAGCTAATCTTTTCCCTCTCGCCCCTCCACTAAGGAGGAATGCCCCCATACTTGCAGCTACACCAAAACAGATTGTTACAACGTCTGGAGAGATTTGCTGCATTGTATCGTATATAGCTAATCCAGCAGTAACAGAGCCACCGGGAGAATTAATATATATTTGTATATCTTTGTCAGGATCTTCTGCTTCTAGAAATAATAATTGTGCAACTAATGAATCTGATACTTGATCATTAATCCCGGTACCTAAAAATATTATCCTTTCCCTTAATAATCTTGAATAAATATCAAATGCTCTTTCTCCTCTTCCAGATTGTTCTACTACAGTAGGAACAGCAGATCTGGATTTATCAATAACATCGCGAGAATTTATTGAGCTTTGGATTAAATGTTTTTTTTCAGAATACACTTAGTTAGTCTCTTTCTTCATCTAATTTAAGGGTTTTTTTGCTGAATAGTTAAATATTTTATAAATTAATTTTTTTCTTTTTTATTTACCTTGGGTTTACTTTTAGTTTGAACTCCTTTTTTTGTAGTTGCTTTTGTGGTTGTGTTTGTGGTTGATTTTGTTGCTTTTTCATTTATTTCTTTTACTGCTGAATTTTCTTCAAGCCAAGAGATTAACTTTTCTTGTAGGAGATCGTTGCGAACTACATCTTTTAATTTCTGAATGTCAATTTGTTTTTGTGATTTAGAAATTTCATCTTCATATTCCTTCATTTTCTGATCTATTTCTTCATCCTCGACTGTGATTTTTTCTCTTTCTGATAATGCTTTTAAAGCTAAATTTCTTTGAACATTTTTTTCAGCTTGAGGACGAGTTGATTCTGCTAAAGATTTCACTAATTCTGGAGTAAATGTTGATTTAATATCCATGCCTTGTTGAGCAAATCTTTGCGCTGTTTGTTCAATATTATTTCTAACTTCAATATCAATCATTGCTTTTGGAATTTCGGCATCTAATTCTTTGGATAGTGCATCCATTAAAGCTTCAACTTTTATATTTTTTTGAGTATTATCAAAATTCTCCTTTAGTTGTTTTTCTATATCTTTTTTTAGTTCTTTTAATGAATCTTTATTTCCAGATTGTTTTGCAAAATCATCATTAAGTTCAGGCAATTCTTTTTCTTTAAGATCTTTTAGACTTACTTCAAAAATTGCTTCTTTACCTCTGGAATCTTCATGAGAATAGTCTTCAGGAAATCTTAGAGTAAGAGTTTTATTATCATCAATTTTCATACCAACAATTCCCTCAACGAAGCCTGGAATCATTTTGTTCTTTTCTAATTCAAGATCCATTGAATCACTAGATCCCCCGTCAATTTCTTTTTTGGAATCTTTGTAAATACCTTTGAAACTAACTACCGCGATGTCTCCTAACTTAGCAGGCCTATTATTAACTGGAATAATATTTGCTAATTGATTTCTTGATTTTTCTAAAGCTTCATCTATGGATTTGGGGTCAAACTTACTTTTTTTAATCTCAACTGATAGACCTTTTGATTTTTTTAATTTTAATTCGGGTGCAATATCAGTTTGTAGAGTAATTTTTAAAGGTTTTTCCGGATTAAAAATTTTTAGTATTGATTCAAATCCATCAACTAATTCTGGTTCACTTAGTGGCTCTATTGATTCCATCTTTAAAGCCTGGTTCCAAGATTTATCAATTATTTTTTCTAGGGCAGAGGCATGTAGTTGAGTAATGCCGATTCGTTGTATTAATACTTGTTTTGGAATTTTGCCAAGCCTAAATCCAGGAATTTTGGCCGAACGACTAATTGAATTTATTGTCTCATTTACGCATGATTTGCATGTATTAGATGGTATTTCTAATTCAAGTGCAACTCTACTTTGGGGTAGTGAGGTTGTTTTTACTATTAATTCTTCTTTAATCATGTTTGAGTTTTTAAAATTATTACAATAGGCAGAATCTTAATTATTCCACATTAAGTGATTTCCTTGAAGTTAACTTTTTTGATACAGTAAGAAAAATATTAATTTTTATAATTTTTTAATTTGTAGTGAGAAATTCTCCTTTTTTGCCAAATAGACCATTAAAAGTAGCTGTTTTAGGTTCTTCAGGTGCTGTTGGATCTGAACTACTTAAAATTCTTGAAGAAAGAGATTTTCCTATCTCAGAATTAGTTTTGCTTTCATCTCAGCGGTCAGAAGGGAAAATAGTCAAATGGAAAGGAGAAGAAATTATTACTAAAAAAGCTTCAAAAGAAGAATTTTTGAATGTTGATTTAGTTCTTGCTTCCGCAGGTGGAAGTATTTCAAAAAAATGGTTATCTACAGTTAAAGATCAAAATGCTGTACTAATTGATAATTCAAGTGCATTCAGATTAGAAAATGACGTTCCTCTTGTTGTCCCGGAAGTAAATGCTTGTGAAGCTTTAAAGCATAATGGTGTTATCGCTAATCCGAATTGCACAACAATATTACTGACTCTAGTTTTAGCTCCTTTGAATAAAATTTCTCCTATTAAAAGAGTAATCGTTTCAACTTATCAATCGGTAAGTGGAGCTGGTCAATTAGCAATGGAGGAATTACAGTTTTTAACTAAGAAATATTTGCAGGGAGATCCGAAAGAAAGTGAAGTCTTACCATATTCCTTAGCATTTAATCTCTTTCTACATAATTCACCAATGCTTTCAAATAATTACTGCGAAGAAGAGATGAAAATGACAAATGAAACTCGCAAAATACTAAATATTACTGATTTAAAACTGTCTTCAACATGCGTTCGAGTTCCCGTTCTTAGAGCTCATTCTGAATCAGTTAATGTTGAATTTGATGATGTTATCAAACCTTCTTATGCTATTAATCAATTGAAAAAAGCTAAAGGTTTAGAAATAATAGAAGATTATGAAAAAAATAGGTTCCCTATGCCAAATGATGTGATGGGAAGAGATAATATTGCGGTAGGAAGAATAAGAACTGATATTAGTAATTCTAATGGATTAGAATTATGGTTATGTGGAGATCAAATAAGGAAAGGAGCAGCACTTAATGCTGTTCAAATAGCAGAATTATTAATTGCAAAAAAATGATTCCCAACAATACTAAATTTTCTAATCCATTATTCGGAAGAATTTTGACAGCTATGGTTACTCCATTTAAAAAAAATGGTGCAGTTGATTATGAATTAGCTATAAAACTTTCTAATTACCTTTGTGAAAATGGCTCTGATGGAATTGTGCTTTGTGGGACCACAGGAGAGTCTCCAACTCTTACATGGGCTGAACAACATAATTTGTTTGTTGCAGTAAAAGGTTCTTTAAATTCTAGATCTAAAGTGATTGTTGGTACAGGTAGTAACTGTACTAGTGAGGCTATAGAAGCTACCCAAAAAGCTTATGAATTTGGTGCGGATGGTGCTTTAGTTGTTGTCCCTTACTACAATAAGCCCCCTCAAGAAGGTCTTTATAAACACTTTAGTTCTATAGCTAATGCAGCAAGTGATTTACCTTTAATGTTGTATAACATCCCTGGAAGAACTGGTTGTAATTTATTGCCCACCACTGTAAATAAACTTATGAATTTCCCAAATATTCTCAGTATTAAAGCAGCAAGCGGTAGAATAGAAGAAGTGACAGAGTTAAGGGCGGCGTGCGGCTCTAAACTTTCAATATATAGTGGCGATGATTCATTGTTGCTTCCTATGTTATCTGTTGGTGCTGTTGGTGTAGTAAGCGTAGCTAGCCACATTGTTGGGTTGCAGCTTAAAACTATGATTGAATCATTTCAAAAAGGTGAAATATCTATTGCTCTTGATATTCATGAAAAACTGCAACCACTTTTCAAGGCACTATTTGAAACGACAAATCCAATTCCCATCAAAGCAGCTTTAGAACTACAAGGTTGGCAAGTTGGTTCTCCTAGGAATCCATTAACGCCTCTTATTAAAGAAAAGAGAGAAAGCTTACTTCAGATAATTCAAAATCTGTCTTTGTAAATACTTTTTTTAACGCTTTAATAAAGTTACTTTGACTTTAATAACCACATTTTTTGCTTGTTAAAATACTTTTATTATGAATTCAAATCAAATCAAATCAAATAATACTCAAACCTTATCTCAAACAAAAAGATCAAATGAACCTGCTTTAAAAATTATTCCATTAGGGGGTCTTCATGAAATAGGTAAAAATACATGTGTTTTTGAATACCAAGATGACATCATTTTAATAGATGGGGGACTCGCTTTTCCAAGTGATGGCATGCATGGTGTGAATGTTGTTATGCCTGATACATCATATTTGCAAGCTAACTTAAATAGATTTCGTGGAATGATAGTAACCCACGGTCACGAAGACCATATTGGTGGAATTTCTCATCATTTAAAGAAATTTAATATTCCTGTGATTTATGGCCCACCTTTAGCGATATCAATGCTTAAAGGAAAAATGGAAGAAGCAGGCGTCGCTGATAGGACAACAACACAGACTATAGAACCAAGGCAAGTTGTCAAACTTGGCCAGCATTTTTCATTAGAATTTATACGTAATACTCACTCAATTGGCGATAGTTTTTCTTTAGCTCTAACTACTCCCGTAGGTGTTGTTTTCTTTACTGGGGACTTTAAATTTGATCATCTGCCACCTGATAACAAACATGCTGATATTGAAAGAATGGCATTTTATGGGGAGAAGGGTGTTCTTTGCTTACTCTCGGACTCTACAAATTCCGAAGTAAAGGGTTTTGTTCCTTCAGAAATTTCTGTTTTTCCAAATTTAGATCGAATAATATCTGAAGCCAAAGGTAGAGTGATGCTTACCACTTTTGCAAGTTCAACCCATAGAGTTGCGATGGTGATCCAATTAGCAATGAAGCATGGACGTAAAATTGGATTAATGGGACGATCAATGCTAAATGTTGTTGGTAAATGTCGTGAATTAGGCTATATAAAATGTCCTGACGATCTCTTTTTTCCAATTAAAAGCATAAGAGATTTACCTGATAGAGAAACCCTACTCTTAATGACAGGTAGTCAAGGAGAGGTAATGGCTGCATTAAGTAGGATCGGAAGAGATGAACATCCACACGTTAAACTCAAAACTACTGATACAGTAATTTTTTCTTCCAGTCCAATTCCAGGAAATACAATTTCTGTAGTGCACAGTATTGATAGATTAATTAAATTGGGAGCTAATGTTATTTATGGTAAAGAACATGGAATTCATGTTTCTGGTCATGGATGTAGAGATGATCAAAGATTGATGCTAGCGTTAATTAAACCAAAGTTTTTTGTTCCAGTACATGGCGAATACAGAATGCAAGTTTTGCATGGTAAAACCGCTGAATCGATGGGCGTAGATCCCAATAATATACTCATCCTTGATAATGGTGACACAATTGAGCTTAGAGCTGATTCAATGATGCAAGGAGATCCAGTAAAGTCTGGAATTGAAATGCTCGATAATACAAGGACTTGTGTGGTAGATGCTAGAGCTCTAAAAGAGAGACAGCAGTTAGCAGATGATGGAATAGTTACTGTTTTAGCACCTATAAGTACAGATGGTAATATGGTAGCTCCACCACGAGTAAGTTTAAGAGGGGTAGTAATATCAGCTGATCCAAGAAAAATGTCAATGTGGACCGAAAGGGAGATAAATTGGGTACTAGAAAACCGCTGGAAACAATTATCAAGACAAACCAGTCCCAATAGTTTTGAAGTTGATTGGATTGGGGTCCAAAGAGAGATTGAAAATGGTTTAACTAGAAGAATGCGAAGAGAATTACAAGTAGAGCCATTAATTCTATGCTTAGCTCAACCTGCACCAAGCGGAACCCGAGCCTACAAACCTCAAATAGTTAATGAGCAAAATCAGCATCCAAAAAATAAACATTATCCAAATGTTAATAATCAAAATATAAACCGCAATCAAAATAATTATAAAAATAATCCATCAGCTAGAAATACAAATCAAGTAAAGAATAATCAATCTGTAAAAGATTCTGTTAAAACTCCAGTAGCTAAGACAGAGGAGGCACCTGCAGGTAGGACTAGAAGAAGGAGATCTGCAGTATCAAACTAGTTTTTTTCTAGATTTATATAGTCCTTATTCCAAACAATCTCAAATCCATCTGGTAAATCTATTTTGCCTCTATCTTTCTCAAGAATTGAAGAAGCTAAATAAGTTAAATTTTTTGAGCTTAATTGTTTTGTAAAATCCTTCTTTAGAAAAGTATTTAAAATAGTACATCTTGCTTCAATGCATAAGCTATTTAATAATTCCCTCTTTACACCAATTGCATCTTCACAATAAAGGGATGCAAGCTTACTGAGATCATTTTGCTCATTCTTATAATTGCTCATTTTTTCTGCAAAACTATTTATCCTCTTAGAACAACCAGGATACATAGTTTCTAAAATAGGAATAACTTCTTTTCTTACAATATTTCTCTTAATTGTTAGATCGCAGTTAGTCGGGTCTTCCCAAATGGGAATGTTTTGAAGTTGGCAAAACTTTTTGGTATCTTCTCTAGAAAATATCAATAATGGTCTTATTAAAAAAATGTGATGTTTAAGTAATCTTTTTTTGTTGATATAGCTTAGTCCTGCATAATTGCTTCCTCTAGCTAAATTTAATAAAAATGTTTCTGCATTATCTGTATTCGTGTGACCCGTTAATAAGTAAATATCAATTTCCTTTTGGTTCTCAATTAATAATTGATTTGCCCTTTCACTTAATTTCTTGTATCTCCAATCTCTTGCTTTTTCTTCAGAAGAAATATTATTTTTATTTGCTTGATCAAAAAAAAATGAAATATTTTTTTTATTACAGTAACTTTTCAATTCAAGTGCATATTTCGCTGATTTTTCATGCCATTGATGATCTCCATGCCAAACATTCACAAACCAATTATGTTGCGTTTTCATATCGTTGATTAGGTTCAATAAAGCCATCGAATCTTGTCCTCCAGAAACTGCTATTAATAGATTTGCTCCATCAGGAATTAATGTTTTATTGCCCAAAATTTCTTTGTGCAGGAGATGATGCCAGGATGTCCAATTTTTTTGCGACGAATTTTTATCAGACATATTGTTTAACTCAGATAATATTTTTTTAAAAATTCACTGTTTTAATAAAACAATGTCACAATCAGGTAATAAATTCATCAAATCTATGAGTCTGATTAATCTTTTGCCACAAAAAATTCAAGAAGAACTTAGTAGTAAATCTTTACTCAAAGTTATTTCAGGATTAAGTAATTTTGAAACCCAAACTGTTAACAAAATTGTAGAAGCAGCCTCGATGGGCGGAGCCGATTTAATTGATATAGCTTGTAAACCTCAATTAGTTGAATCCGCGATTGGAATTTCACCATTACCAATTTGCGTAAGTTCCGTAGAGCCTAAGTCTTTTATAAATTCAGTTAAGGCAGGAGCTTCTTTAATAGAAATAGGGAATTACGATAGTTTTTATGACCAAGGAATTACTTTTTCGGAGGAGAAAATTTTAAATCTTACAAAAGAAACTAAAGATCTTTTACCTAATATTCCTCTATCAGTGACAGTTCCACATAATATGCCTATTGATAAACAAGTAGATCTTGCAATTAAATTAGTTCTTGAAGGCGCTGATATTATTCAAACTGAAGGAGGCAAAAGTTCTAACCCATATAGTTCAGGAATTCAAGGATTATTAGAAAAGTCAGTACCTACTTTGGCGGCTACTTTTGCAATATTCAAGGAATTTGAGAAACAGTCTATTAATATTCCTATCATGAGTGCTTCAGGTTTAAGTGAGGTAACATGTCCTTTAGCAGTATCATGTGGAGCTTCTGCAGTCGGAGTTGGATCTGTAGTAAATAAATTAGATGATTTAATATCAATGGTTGCTGTTGTTAGAGGTCTAAAAGAATCTTTGAAAAATTCAATGATTAAAGAAAAAATTTCCTAAGATATAAAAAATCTTAAGTTATTAGATCAATGAATAACTATAAGCTTCAAGCACCTTATAAACCAAATGGTGATCAACCTAAAGCCATTAAGAAGTTAGTTCAAGGAGTTAATAGTGGCGAAGAGTTTCAGACCCTTTTAGGAGCAACTGGAACGGGAAAAACTTTTACTATTGCTAATGTAATTCAGCAAACTGGAAGACCAGCACTTATTCTGGCTCATAATAAAACTTTAGCAGCTCAATTATGTAATGAATTAAGGCAGTTTTTTCCTAAAAATGCTGTTGAATACTTTATCTCTTACTATGATTATTATCAGCCAGAAGCTTATGTACCAGTAAGCGATACTTACATAGCAAAAACTGCTTCAATTAATGAAGAGATTGACATGCTTAGGCATTCGGCTACTAGATCATTATTTGAGAGGAAGGATGTAATTGTTGTCGCATCTATTAGTTGTATTTATGGTTTAGGAATACCAAGTGAATATTTAAAAGCTGCTGTTAAATTTGCTGTTGGTGAATCTATAGATTTACGTTCTTCTCTAAGAGCGCTTGTGGATAATCAATATACAAGAAATGATACAGAAATTACGAGAGGTAGATTTAGAATTAAGGGAGATGTATTAGAAATTGGACCAGCTTATGAAGACAGATTGATAAGAATTGAATTATTTGGAGATGAGATTGAGGCTATTAGATTTGTTGATCCATTAACTGGAGAGATTCTTGAGAGTCTTGATCAAGTGAGTGTTTATCCAGCCAAGCATTTTGTCACTCCAAAAGAGAGACTAGATTCTGCCATTAGTGCTATTAGAAATGAATTAAAAGAACAACTTGATAAATTTGCTTATGAAGGTAAGTTGTTGGAGGCGCAGCGTTTAGAGCAGCGCACAAAATATGATTTGGAAATGCTAAGAGAAGTTGGATATTGTAATGGTGTTGAAAATTATGCACGTCATTTGGCTGGTAGAGAAGAAGGAACTCCTCCAGAATGTCTAATAGATTATTTCCCAAAAGATTGGTTATTAGTAGTTGATGAAAGTCACGTAACATGTCCGCAATTACATGCAATGTATAACGGAGATCAAGCTAGGAAAAAAGTATTAATAGATCATGGTTTTAGATTACCGAGTGCTGCAGATAATAGACCTTTAAAGTGTGAAGAGTTTTGGGAAAAATCCAGACAGACATTGTTTATTAGTGCAACCCCTGGCCAATGGGAGTTGGATCAATGCGAAGGCAAGTTTATTGAACAGGTTATTAGACCTACAGGGGTTTTAGATCCCATAATTGATGTAAGGCCTAGTGATGGACAAATAGATGATCTTTTATCAGAAATAAGAGTTAGAGCTAAAAAGAACCAGAGAGTATTGGTTACTACTCTTACAAAAAGGATGGCAGAAGATCTTACGGATTTTTTATCTGACAATAAAGTAAGGGTGAGATATTTGCATTCTGAAATTCATTCGATTGAAAGGATAGAGATTATTCAAGATCTTAGATTGGGTGAATATGATGTATTGGTTGGAGTAAATTTGCTAAGAGAAGGTCTTGATCTTCCTGAAGTTTCTTTGGTTGCTATTTTAGATGCTGATAAAGAGGGTTTTTTGAGAGCAGAGCGATCCCTAATTCAAACTATTGGAAGAGCGGCAAGACATGTTGAGGGGGTTGCTTTACTTTATGCAGATAACTTTACTGAATCAATGAAAAGAGCGATATCTGAAACTGATAGAAGAAGAACTATCCAAAAAAAATATAATCAAATCAATGGTATTACTCCAAAACCTGCTGGTAAGAAAATTGAAAATTCAATATTATCTTTTTTAGAGCTTTCCAGAAAATTAGATACTGGAGGATTATCTAAAGATCTGATAAACATTGTTAGTAATAAAACGGACGATATTTTAAATGCTAAAGATAATCAATGTTTACTAGATGAAATGCCTAGCTTAATTGATAAGTTAGAAAATAAAATGAAAGATGCAGCAAAAGAACTAAATTTTGAAGAGGCTGCAAATCTTAGAGATAGAATTAAGAAACTCAGGCAAAAATTATCTAGAAATACTTAAATAATTATTTATTTATCTAATTGGAAATAAGAATGAATTGCATTAACTGCTTGGTCACAATCTTTTTCTAAGACGATACAAGAAGTTCTTATTTCACTTGTAGCAATCATTTCAATATTAATATTTTTATTAGCAAGTGCTCTAAAAATTTTCCCAGCTGTTCCAACCTTAAATGCCATTCCAGCTCCAACTGTGCTTACTTTAGCTATAGCTGGTCCATCTTCGATGAATGATCCTGCCAATTTTTTTGTTAAAGAGTGGAAAACTGTATTAGCTCTTTCTCTATCTTGCTTGCTCATGGTGAAACTTATGTCTTTGGTTTTTAAAGATGTTAACCTTTCAGATTGCACAATAGTATCAAAAATTAAATTATTCTCTGCAAGAGCTAAACATATTGAAGCTGCCACCCCAGGTTTATCAGGTAGGTTCCGAATGCTAACTTGAACTTGATTTTTATCTAATGCAATTCCTCTTACCTCAGGCTGATCTTCTCTCTCAATTACTGGATTAATAAATATTTGTTTATCAGTTAATTTAAATTTTTCACTCACAAATCTAATAGCTTTTGGAATATTGTCAATATCAATTACGCAGCTGACTTTGATTTCGCTGGTAGCTATTAATCTTACATTTATGTTTGCTTGGGATAAAGTATCAAATAAATCAGCAGATACACTTGGTCTCCCCATTATTCCAGCTCCTTGAATACTTAATTTAGTCATATTTTTTTTGAAATCATATTCGCCACCTAATTGATTTGTTATTAATTTACATTGATCAATTGTTTTGGTTAACTCAAAATCATTAACTGTAAATGCAATATCATTACTCTTCCCATCATGTGTAGCTTGGATTATTAAATCAACATTAATGTTCGCTTCAGACAAGGTTTCAAATATTTGAGCTGCAATTCCAGGTCTGTCAGGTAGTTTGGAAATACTAAATACGGTTTGTTTTTCTAATACTTCAAGACTATTAACAGTCTTTGTTAATTCTAACCCTCCTCTTTTTAAAGCTAATGGTTTAATTTTGCTATGTAGAAGAGTGCCATTTGAGAGGGTTTGACTCGATTTCACATATAATTTAATTCCATAATTGCGAGCAATTTCTACAGCTCTTGGATGAAGTACTGAAGCACCCACACTTGCAAGTTCTAGCATCTCTTCACAACTAATAATATCTAATAATTTTGCATTAGGTACAATTCTTGGATCAGTCGTAAGAACCCCAGGAACATCTGTATATATCTCGCAAGTTTCTGCACCTAATGCTGTGGATAGTGCTACTGCTGAAGTATCTGAACCCCCTCTTCCCAAAGTTGTGATTTCCATTGATCCAGTATGACTAAGCGTTGAGCCTTGAAACCCTGCAACTACTACGACATAACCTTGATTAATATAGTTTTGTATTCGTTCTGTTTTGATATCTAGAATTCTTGCTTTTCCATGAATTGATTCAGTAACAATTCCCACTTGGCTACCTGTCAAAGATATTGCAGGAATCCCATATTCATTTAATGACATTGATAGAAGTGCCATAGTTACTTGCTCCCCTGTAGAGAGGAGCATATCTAATTCTCGGCTATTGGGATTTTTGCTGATTGATTCTGCTAACTTATTTAAGTGATCTGTAGAATGACCCATTGCAGATACAACTACGACGATATCATTTCCAGCTTCTTTACTTTGAATAATACTTTGTGCAATCGCCTTAATTTTTGTGATATCTTCAACCGATGTGCCGCCAAATTTTTTGATTAATAAAGCCATAATTAAATCATAATATAAATTATTAAACTTAATATTTGATTAACTTAAGTTAACGAGATTTTCCGTAAATACATTAATAGGATTATTGCCTTTTTTTAGTGATGATTCAATATCTAATAAATTACTCATTAATTTAATTAAGAAATCTGAGGATATATTGTTTACTTTTTTACGGATAAAAAAAATTCTTTTTGGGTTAGATATATTTGCAAGTTTGCATATTTTTGATAAATCTTGCTCACCAGATTTATGAAGTAATTTTACTATGGTATGCATTCTGATTTGACTTATTAATCCCGCATTGAGCCTTAAAGCAGGTTCTCCTTTTTTTAATAAATAATAGATTTCTATAAGACCATCACTAATACTATTTTGTAATAGATGATCGATTATTTTAAAGATATTTGACTGTTGATCATTGAATATTTTTTTTACATCATCACTTTCTAGAATAAGTTCTTTGTTTTCGTTATTATTTATTGCAGATAAATATATCTTTGCTTTAGATAATTCGCTAACTAAGTTAAAACTATCATTTCCTACTGAATTAATAATTAAATCAGCAGTCCCTTTACCTAGATGAATATTCATCGAATTTGCTGTGCATTCTAAGTATCTTTTCTGGCCTTCAAAATCCCAGATATCGGGCAATGAAAATGAGGTTTCAATTGCTAAATCTTTTTTTATTAAATTTTGAATAAATTTTGTACTCTTTAGTCTTGAATCTGGTTTTTTTGTATTTTGTAAAAGAAAGTAAGTGTTACTTGGAATGTTTTGATAAATTTTTTCAAATTTGAGTCTTATTTCCTCATTTTTATTTGTGAATAATGGGTTATTTTTTAATACAACTACTCGAGATCCATCCCCCAAAGGAGGTGTTAGTATTTCATCAAATGCTTGTTTTATTTGATTATCATCATCACCATTTAAGTAACTAATATTTATTTCTCCCCATGTTTTGGATACTTTTTCATCAATTATTTTTTTTATAAACTTATTACTTGCATTTAAATCATTTCCCCATATTATTTGTATTGGCATATCTGCAAAAAAGAATCCTACTATAATTATGCTTTCTTTAAGATAAAGTAAATTAAATTTTAATGATAAAAGATCATCCTATTTTTTTAGAAAGTATTAGGTTTATTAAATCTAATTTGATTGAAAATAATTTTAATTACTTGGAAAATAAAGTTTTAGAAAGATTAGTGCATACTTCAGGTGATTTTAATATTCAGAAGCTTTTGGAGTTTAGTGAAGGGGCGTGCGAAAAAGGTGTTAAATCTCTTAAAGCTGGAGCACCAATATTGACTGATACTGATATGGCAGCAGCAGCTATTAAATCAATGGCAAAAAATACAAACGGAAACTCAGTTGTTTCGGCGAAACATTGGTTTGATGATAGAGATTTATCAGGGTTGACTAAAACTGCTTATGGGATAGAAAAAGGTTGGATTGAATTATCAGCTAAAAATTCAGGAAGTCAATCGCCAATTATTGTTATTGGAAGTTCTCCAACGGCATTAGTCAATTTGTTAGAGATTCTACAGAATTCACAACAGATTCCTAGTTTAATTATTGGAATGCCTGTAGGTTTTATTGGTGTTAGGCAAAGTAAAAATAAATTACTCAACACTAATTATCCTAGAATTGTTATGAACTCTACGAGAGGAGGGGCTGCAATGGCCGCAGCAGCTGTTAATGCCTTATTAAGAGAAACTATTTAAAATAATTTTTATATAATCTGTTTAAAATTTTATTAAATTTTAATTTGAGCATTCAACTGATTATTTTTTTCTAAATAATCTAAAACTAACATAGCTTTATTAATAACTTCTTTAGGAACCCCGGCTAACTTAGCGGCTTCAATTCCATAACTTTTGTTCGCACCACCTTTTTCAATTTTATGACAAAAAAATAGTTGATCTTTCTTCTGTTTTACTAATACCTGAAAATTTTCTATGTTTGTATTTGTATTTTTAAGATAATTTAGTTCATGATAATGAGTAGCAAAGATTGTATTACATACAATTTTTTTTGCAAGATATTCACTTACTGACCATGCTATGGATAGCCCATCAAAAGTAGAGGTCCCTCTTCCTATCTCATCAAGTAAGACAAGAGAGTTTGAAGTCGCTTGATTTAGTATTGATGCTGTCTCTGACATTTCTACCATGAATGTCGATTGTCCAGTTGATTGATCATCTATGGCTCCAATTCTTGTAAATATTCGATCTACAATTTGAATATCGGCTTTGCTTGCAGGGACGAAGCTTCCAATTTGAGCCAGAATTTGTATTAATCCTATTTGTCTAATAAAGCAACTCTTTCCACTTGCATTTGGACCAGTTAATATTATTAATTTTTGCTTATTATTAAACAAAATATCATTAGATATAAATTGTCTATTTGTTAATAGTTGTTCTACTATAGGATTCCTTCCTCCAATAATCTTTGTGCTTTGTTGGTCTTTTGAATTAGTAATGGGTGAAATAGTCGGTTTTATAAAATTATTTTCTAATGATGTAATTGCTAAACCAAGTAATGCATCTATACAGGCAATAGCTTTTGCTACGGATCTAATCCTTTTTGTTTTGGAGGATACAAGATTTCTTACTTCGCAAAATAATTCATATTCTTTAGCAGCCGCGCGATTTTTGACTTGAAATATTTTACTTTCTCTATTCTTGATTTCTGTGGTTACATATCTTTCCTCATTAGTAAGAGTTTGCCTTTTAATCCAATGAGCAGGTGCTAAATTAACTTTAGATTTATTAATTGATATGTAATAACCAAAGTTTTTATGGAATTGAATTTTTAAATTTGATATTTTACTAATTTTTCTTTCTTTTAATTCCTCTTGATTCAACCAATCTGAGTAGTCATCTATTAAATTACGTAAGCCATCCAACACATTATCAACCCCATCATGGATAATGCCTCCTTCACTAGTATTTAAAGGTGGATTTTCTACTAGCTTGAAGCTTATTAGATCGGCTAACTCTAAAAGCTCATTATCAATATTTTTTAATTGATTCGTCCAGGATGGGATTTCATACTTAAATAATTCAACAATCGACTTTAATCTAGGTAATTTTTTTAACCCCTCTGAGATTGCAATTAAATCTCTTGGACTGGCATGCCCCGCACATGCTCTCCCTGAAAGTCTCTCTAAATCGCCCATTGCTCTAAGTATATTTTGGGTGTCTGTCCGTAACTTTTTAGACTCTAAAAAGTTTGAAATAATATTTTGTCTTTTATTAATTTCATCAATATTTAATAATGGAGAGTCTATCCATCTTCTTAAACATCTTGCACCCATACAGGTATATGTTCTATCAATACTCCACAGAAGTGAACCAGCATAATTATTTTCTCTTTGTGTATTTTTTATTTCTAAATTTTTTTGAGTTTGATAATCAATAATTAAATGATCTTTTGGAAATTGTATTTGTGGAAAATCTAAAGAAATTTTTAAAGAAGAATCGTTCTCTAAATTTGAAGGATTGATTTTCTCTAAATAATTTAGTAAGCCACCAAGTGCTTTAGTCGCATTATTTAAATGCTTGAGTCCTAGGCCCTCTAAACTAAGAATTTGAAAATAATTTTTTATAGTTGAACATGCTTCATTAATACTGAAAAAAGTTTCTTGGGTGACAGTATATGTAATTTGTTGATTTTGGTTTTCTAATAACTTTTTCTCTTCATTGCTTCCTATGATGATTTCTGATGTATCTAATTTAATAATTTCATCGAATAATTTAGAGATTGATTGACCCTCCATTGTTAATAATTCTCCTGTACTCACATCAGCTCTTGAAATACCCCATTCATATAAATCTTTTGAAATGTTTTCTGATAAGTGGATTGCAGTTATCCAATTATTTTTTTTTGCAACCAACATCCCTTCTTCAATTACAGTCCCTGGCGTAATTATTCTTGTTATTCCTCTTTTCAGTGGTGTTCCGTAATTTCCAGTACTTTTTTCTAACTGATCACATATAACTACTGAATGGTTTTTTTTAATTAATTCGGCGCAGTATCTCTCCATTGCATGATAAGGGACTCCTGCCATAGGAATTTTACCAATATCTTTACCCGCATCTTTGCTCGTTAAGGTTATTTCTAATAGGTTAGATATTAATACAGCATCTTCAAAAAAACATTCAAAAAAGTCACCTAATCTATATAACAACAATCTATTGCTGTTTTCTTCTTTTAATGTCACATAATGTTTGAGAATTGGAGTTAATTTTTGTTTTTCAACAGTTTTATAACTGTAAGATTTTTCATTAATGCAATCATTCTTTCTTTCTGAATTTGAATTATTTTTGAATTTGTTTATTAAATTAGTAGAATTTTTTCTTTGTCTGGGCCTTTTCTGCGACTCTTTTTTTAATTCTTCAGTAGATAAATCTTCAGGAATTTGACTTGAGGTGTTTGGGCGTTTAACTTCATGATTAATTGCAAATAAATCCTTCTGAATTATCGTATCTTCTTCCATCTTTTTATTATTTATAAATAGATATTAGGAACATATTTTAGTTTTGCATTTTAAAACTGACTAAAAGTATGTAAATTTTCTCCAAAAATATTCATTTTCATGAGATCATTGTATATATAATCATTTAAAAATAAGTTTGAATCATGCAGGCAGTTAATTTTTTCTTCGTAAATGCTCTTTTATTTGCTTCTCTTATCGCGGTAGTAGGAGTTCCTGTTTTATATGTAACACAACCTTCCACTGAAGAAGGGCAGGCTGAGAGTAGAAGAAAAATATATTCTATTGCTGCGGTATGGGTAGTTTTAGTTTTTGCTACAGGGATTGTTTCTGCCTTAGTTTGAACTTAGTACCTTTTCATGAGAGTGTAGATATATAGGCAATAAAATTTAATGACAATCTTTGAAGGATCTTTTACTAATGCTTCTACTTTAAAAGTAGGAATAGTTGTGGCAAGATTTAATGATTTAATTACTAATAAAATATTATCTGGGTGTCTTGATTGTCTTAAAAGACATGGTTTAGATACTTCAGAAACAAGTAAAGAACTTGATATTGTTTGGGTTCCAGGATCATTCGAATTGCCAATAGCAGCTAAAACACTCTTGAAAAAATCTAACTATGATGTTGTAATCGCTCTTGGAGCTGTTATTCGAGGAGAAACTTCTCATTATGATGTGGTTATTTCTGAGGCTAGCAAAGGAATTTCACAAGTTTCATATGAAAATAATGTTCCAATTATTTTTGGCGTTTTAACTACTGATAGTATGCAGCAGGCTTTAGAAAGAGCTGGCATAAAAAACAATCTTGGTTGGAACTATGCTTTACAAGCAATTGAGATGGGTTCTTTAATCAAAAATTTAAATTAGTTTCAAAAAAAGTAAGGTTTTGTTCATTTCATTCCTTTTTTAAGATAAAATGGAATAGTTATGCGGATGTAGCTCAGTGGTAGAGCATCTCCTTGCCAAGGAGAATGTCGAGAGTTCGAATCTCTTCATCCGCTTTTAATGTTTGTATCTTTTAGAGTATCTTTAACGTTAGTTTCGTAATGACAAGATTAATTTCTATTGAGGATTTAAAGGGATTATTTACTAAACCTTATGGTACAAATGCACCAAGTAAAGAAAGATGGGCTGAATTTTATAATGAGAATGTAATTTTTACAGACCCAACGCAGGAAACAGAGGGCTTAGATGCTTATGTCACAGCTCAAGAAAAGTTAGTTAAAAGATGTGATGATGTTTTTTTAGAAACTCATGCAATTTCCATAACAGGGGATTGTGGATTTGTTGAATGGACAATGGGTTTAAAAATTATGGGTAAAGAATTTATTTATCCTGGAACTACTCGTCTATTATTTGGTGAAAATGGATTAATAAAAGAGCATAGAGATTACTTTGATTTTTGCGGCCCAACTTTTGGACCAGTTCCTATTTTAGGACCTTTTATAAGATGGCTTTATAGTAAATTTGTTTCTTGATTTACTTTCAATAGAAAATACTTCATAATTCATGAATTAATAAATTTTGAGTAGTAACTTCTTTAAAATCAAATTGAGAATAAAACAATTTTTTATTTGTCGTCATTAAATATAATTTCTTTGTATTTTTAATTTTTTTAGAAGATAAAAGATTTTTTACAATTAACGTGCCGAAACCTTTGCCTTGGTGATTTTGATCTATAACAATATCCCAAAGCACCCCGCGGTAAATCCCATCGGTTAAAGCTCTACCAAAACCAACAATTTCTTTGCCAACCCAAAGACTTATTACGATATCACTGTTGGCAAGACATTTTTTTAGATCATTAATTGTTCTATTTTTTGCCCAGACAGCATTGTTATCCAGTAATTTTTGTAGCTTAATTAATCCATTGGTCGGTTTAAAATGAGGACCTAATCCAAAAAACCTTAACCCTAAAGCTCCTTTGGCATGTTTGATTAGAGATATTTCTTTCATTTATTAAAAAGATTTTTGAACAGTGATGTCAGTTAGGTTATTTTTCTGACTTCAATCTAAATACCTTAATCTATTTCTTTTTAAAAAATAAATAGATATACGATTTACTCATTTAGTTGTAACGCACTAATTTATAATGATTGTAATAGGATAAATTTTTTAGAGGAAAAACAATTATGCTCAAACTTTTGTTGGGAGACCCGAATACACGAAAGTTAAAGAGATATCAACCAATAGTTGAAGAAATAAACTTATTAGAAGAAGAAGTATCCATATTAACTGATGATGAATTGAGGAACGAGACTCAAAATCTTAAAGCAAATATTTCATTAGAGTTAAACATTAAAAAACAAAAAGAACTATTAGAAGAAATATTACCAAAAGCTTTTGCAATCGTCAGAGAAGCAAGTAAAAGAGTTTTAGAAATGCGTCATTTTGATGTGCAATTAATTGGTGGGATGGTTCTCCATGAAGGACAAATTGCTGAGATGAAAACTGGAGAAGGTAAAACTCTCGTTGCAACGCTACCTTGTTATCTAAATGCTTTAACTGGCAAAGGTGTTCATGTTGTCACTGTTAACGATTACTTAGCTCGAAGAGATGCTGAGTGGATGGGACAAGTGCATCGTTTTTTGGGTTTATCAGTTGGTCTAATTCAGCAAGATATGAGTCCTTCTGAGAGGAAAAAAAACTATGCATGTGATATTACCTATGCCACTAATTCTGAATTAGGATTTGATTATTTAAGAGATAACATGGCTACTGATATCGAAGAAGTAGTTCAAAGAAAATTCAATTATTGCGTTATAGATGAAGTAGATTCAATTTTAATTGATGAAGCAAGAACTCCTCTAATAATTTCTGGTCAAATTGAAAGGCCACAAGAAAAATATCAAAAAGCGGCAGAATTATCATTGTCTCTCATTAAGGCGAAAGAGTTGAGTAAAGATGGAATTGATCCAGAGGGTGATTATGAAGTTGACGAAAAACAACGTAGTTGTATATTAACTGATCAAGGATTTGCTAAATGTGAAGAGGCCTTGAAGGTTAATGATTTATACGATCCTAAAGACCCGTGGGCTCATTACATTACTAATGCTTTAAAAGCTAAAGAATTATTCGTTAAAGATGTAAATTACATCATTAAAAAAGATGAAGCAGTAATAGTTGATGAATTTACTGGAAGGGTTATGCCTGGAAGAAGATGGAGTGATGGACAACATCAGGCAATCGAAGCAAAAGAAGGTCTTAAAATTCAACCTGAGACCCAAACATTAGCATCTATAACGTATCAGAACTTTTTCCTTTTATATCCAGGATTAGCTGGCATGACAGGAACTGCCAAGACCGAAGAGGTGGAATTTGAAAAAACATATAAATTAGAGTCAACAGTTGTTCCAACTAATCAGATAAGGAAGAGGCAAGATTGGGCTGATCAAGTGTTTAAAACAGAGCTCGGAAAATGGAAAGCGGTCGCTAATGAGACAGCAGAAATACATAGGGACGGTAGACCTGTTTTAGTAGGTACAACAAGTGTCGAAAAAAGTGAGTTATTAAGTACACTTCTTTTCGAGCAGCAAATCCCTCATAATTTGCTAAACGCAAAACCAGAGAATGTAGAACGCGAGGCAGAAATCGTAGCTCAGGCTGGAAGATCAGGCGCCGTCACTATCGCAACAAATATGGCGGGAAGAGGGACTGATATTATTCTTGGTGGTAATAGCGACTATATGGCAAGGCTAAAATTAAAAGAGACTTTAATGCCCTTACTCGTTAAGCCAGATAATGAGCATAAACCGCCAATACCTCAACAAAGAAATTCAAAATCTGGGGGAGGATTTTCTGCAAATGTTTATTCAATTGCAAATAAAAATACTAAAAGTGGTGTAGACAGTCTTTTCCCATGTCAGTTAGGTGAAGATATTAAAAGAAAACTATCTTTATTATCCAATGAACTTGTAAAAAATTGGGGAGATAGAACCTTAACTATTCTGGAATTAGACGATAAAATCGCTACTGCTGCTGAAAAAGCTCCAACTGAAGATAAACTAATACAATCTTTGAGAGAATCTTTATCAGAGGTGAAAAATGAATATGAAAAGGTATTAATTCATGAAGAAGAAAATGTTAGGAATGCTGGAGGTCTTCATGTTATTGGAACTGAAAGGCATGAGTCAAGAAGAGTTGATAATCAACTTAGAGGAAGAGCAGGTAGACAAGGAGATCTTGGAAGTACCAGATTCTTTTTATCTTTGGAAGATAATCTATTAAGGATATTTGGAGGAGATAGGGTAGCAAACTTAATGAACGCTTTTAGGGTAGATGAAGATATGCCTATCGAATCAGGAATGCTTACTAGATCTTTAGAAAGTGCACAGAAGAAAGTTGAGACTTATTATTATGACATCAGAAAACAAGTTTTTGAATATGATGAGGTGATGAATAATCAAAGAAAAGCTGTTTATAATGAGAGATTAAGAGTTCTCAAAGGGAATGATTTGAAGAAACAAGTCATAGGATATGGAGAAAGAACAATGGAAGAAATTGTAGAAGCTTATATTAATCCTGATTTACCTCCAGAAGAATGGGACATTGATCAATTGATCTCTAAAGTAAAAGAATTCATTTATTTATTAAATGATCTTAAATCAGAAGATGTTAGTGTCTTATCTATTGAAGAATTAAAAAATTATCTTCAAGAGCAATTACGTATTGCATATGATTTGAAGGAAGCGCAAATAGAGAAATTTCGTCCAGGTTTAATGAGGGAAGCTGAAAGGTTTTTTATACTTCAACAAATTGATAATTTATGGAGAGAACATCTTCAATCGATGGATTCTTTAAGAGAATCTGTAGGATTAAGAGGTTATGGTCAAAAGGACCCCTTGATTGAATATAAAAACGAAGGTTATGATATGTTTCTTGAAATGATGACTAATATGAGAAGAAATGTCATTTATTCAATGTTTATGTTTCAACCGAAAAGTGAAAAAGAAACTAATAATTAATTCGAAATTAATCATCTCCTAAGAATTCTATTATTTCTTTGTCTTTTAGATTTTGTGCATTGCCAACTTTAGAATTATCAATAGATTCTGAATTTACCAAACATTGAAGGGTGTTTTGTAGTTTAAGGATTTGATTTTCAAGCTGATCTATTCTATCCATTAAATTTTTAATTACATTAGCTTCAGCATCTGGTAAAGCAGAGTGTGCTAAAGGATTAACTTTTACACCACTTTGATGAACTACTCTTCCAGGTATTCCAACAACAGTACTATTTTCTTCGACATTACGAACAACGACTGATCCTGCTCCAATTCTAGTATTTGGTCCAATTATTATTGAACCAAGAACTTTTGCTCCTGCACCTACTACAACATTCTCCATTAATGTTGGATGCCTTTTGCCATGACTTTTACCAGTACCTCCTAATGTCACTCCTTGATAAAGTAAGCAGTTATTACCAATTTCAGCTGTTTCGCCGATGACAACACCCATGCCATGATCTATAAACACTTTTTTCCCGATTTTGGCACCTGGATGTATTTCTATTCCTGTGAATAATCTATTTAAATGACTTAATAATCTCGGAATTAAAGGTAATTTTAAAAGCCATAATTTATGGGTTAATCTATGAACGATAATTGATTGGAAACCAGGATAGCAAAGAAAAATTTCTAAAACTCCTCTCGCTGCGGGATCTCTCTCTTTTATGATCTCAATATCTGACTTGAAAGTTCTTAGCATGTTGAATTAATTAATAACTCCTATCTCTGTTTTTAAATGATTTATAGTTTTTATGCTTAAATAATTTTTTGCACATATAATTTGTGGTATTCTCATTAATTGCGAACGATTTTTTAACAGAGTATTTTCAATAACGGATAAACTAGGCCCATCGCAGACTATATAATTGGAAGCTTTTAAAAGGGCTAATAATCTACTACTGTTATCCGAAATGGTATTCATGAGTACTATATCACTTCCTCTCATGCTATGTATGATAATTTCCGCGGCCCTTAATAGCCCAGGACTGATGCTTACAATACCTACACAACTCCCAAGTTTTAATTCTTTGATTATTTTTAATTCTTTCTGAAAGTCGCTCAAATCAACTGCAATAGCTCTAACTCTATATTTTGTTGCTAATTTTTCTAAGGGTTGTAAAAAATATCTACTTGTGACAATTGTCCCATGATTGGAGTTGCAAAGAACTTTTTCCAATTCTTCCATAGGGACAACCTCTACTGGGACGTTGATGTTGGGAGAGAGGTCTTCTGCAATTAACATAGAGGCACCTATATCTTCCCGAGGGGTACTAACTATTATTCTTGATCCACATTTAATACGCCAATCAATTTCATTAGTCAAAAGATTTCTTGTTTCTTGAAGAGTGCATCCAAGTTTGATTAAATTATCTATTGCTTTTTTTGTCTCTAGATCAGGAGTTGAATTTCTATTGTTTTTTGAATTAAAAGATTTTTTAAAATCTTCTTTTTTAATATTATCTCTTACATAAATCCCTGATCCAGCTATCGCTTCAACAACTCCGTCCATTTCGAGTTGTCTGTAAACTTTACTTATAGTATTGCGATGCAATCCTGTTTGCATAGCTAATTGTCTAGTACTAGGTAAGCGATGGCCTGGAGGGTAATATCTAGCTGCGATCGCAAAGCAAATTTGATTATATAACTGTGTAGAGGCCGGAATATCAATTTCTTGTTGAATATGAAATCTCACTTTAGAAAAAACCTAATTAATTTCTTGTGTATACATAGGTTATATTTTAACATTCATCAACATTTTTAAATGAATTTCATATTTCTAAATTGGCTTAATTTACCCTTCTTCTTTTTTCA
>QCUA01000014.1 GCA_003210915.1 Prochlorococcus sp. AG-676-L21
ATTCTTCAGTACGCTACCCATTTGACTATGGCTTTATCCCAAACACCCTTGCTGATGATGGAGCTCCTTTAGATGCAATGGTAATCATGGATGAGCCAACATTCGCAGGTTGTCTAATAAAAGCAAGACCTATAGGGGTCTTAGATATGCATGACTGTGGACAATATGATGGAAAACTTTTATGTGTTCCTATATCTAATCCTAGGCAAGAAAATATAATTAGCATTAATCAAATAGCTTCTAATCAATTAGAAGATGTTGCAGAATTCTTTAGAACAAGTAAAGGTTTAGATGGAAGGACGGTTCAAATAGATGGTTGGAGAGATTTTGAAGTGGTTGAAGAACTTTTAAGAAAATGTACACCAAAAAAAAAGAAATCCTTTAAAGTTTTAAAAAAATCATCAATAGCTAAATAAATTGAAAAATGTAATTTTTTATAGTTATCCAAAATGCTCTACATGTAGAAAAGCATCGAAGTGGCTTGTTCAAAATAACATTAATTATCAATTAATAGATATTGTTAAAGAACCACCTTCAAAAAAATATTTGGAACTAGCTTTAATACAATTTTCATTAGACATAAAAAAGATATTTAATATAAAAGGGAAGAGTTATAAATCAATCGATATTGATATTCTTGACTTAACAAAAAAGAGAATTATTGAACTATTGTCAAATGATGGAAAATTAATCAAAAGACCATTTTTAATAATTAACGAAAGTAAATTAATACTTGGATTCAATGAGTCTGAATATGCAGCTAACTTCAAATAGATTTTAACTTTATAACTATAAATATTTTATGAATTCATCTTTTAAAAATTTTGCTCTTGAATGGGGACCATTACTATTCCTAACTTTTTTTGTCTCTTCCTGTAGATCTTTCATAGCAGAACCTCGTTATATTCCATCTGGTTCTATGCTCCCTGAATTACAAATAAAAGATAGATTAATCATTGAAAAAATTTCTTTAAAAAAAAGATCCCCTAAAAGAGGAGAGATCGTTGTCTTTAACTCTCCTTACTCATTTGATAAAGGATATATTTTTCAAAGAGATAAACCATTACCAACTAAAAAATATTGCTTTTTTATGAATCTACCTCCAATGTCATTTATTCCACTTTTAAGAGATCAAGCTTGCGATGCCTATATTAAAAGAGTTGTTGCTCTCCCAGGAGAGTTGGTTAGTGTTAATAGTAAAGGAGAGGTAATAATAAATAATAAAAAAATTGAAGAACCTTACATTGGATCTAAATGTGATGAATCTAATTATTTTCTTTGTGATGAGATTAATGATATAAAAGTCCCTGAAGATCATTTTTTGGTTTTAGGCGATAATAGAGCCAACAGTAGAGATGGGAGGTCTTGGCCAGGTATATTTTTACCAAAAGAGGAGATTATTGGAAGAGCTTATTTTAGGTTTTGGCCTTTAAAGACTTTTGGTTTTTTTAAAAATCCAGGCCAACCTTAATTACTTTACCTTTAATTAATTCATTTTTCTTAGGGAAATTTGAAGGAGAATCATACCCCAAATTGATTTGATTATTTACCCATGTTGTATCAGGGTCAAATATAAGCCATCTTTTACTACCGATAGATAATTTCTCTTGCATTATCCCCAATAAATTAGAGGGATTAAAACTTAAATATTTCCAAAGCTTTGGGATTGGCCAATCTCTTTTGTGTATAAATTCTTCCCACAATAAGGGTAAAACTAATTCAAAAGAGCTAATCCCTGCGGGTCTATCGTTTATCGGAATAAATGTATCTTCATCTTTTAATGCCTTTGAGTTCACTGCAATTACTTGAATTAAATCATTTTCTAAACCTTTTATTAAAAATTCTCTATTTTCCTGCGAGCCCAAAGGGGGGTCGACTTTCTGCCCAAGATCATCTAACTCCAGATTATTTGTATCTGCTATTAAGCTCCACCAACTTATTGTTGTTGAAATTGGAATGGTCTGCTTTTCTATTTCTTTAAGAGAATTTGAATCTGAGATATTTTTAATTACTATATTTTTATCTGGGAAAATATTCTTGATTCCTAAGATATTTTTAACTTCTGAAACCTCATTATTGTTTTCAATAATATAAAAACCTGATTGTAATGATTTTATGTCCTTATTTATAATACCTTTCTGTAGTAAATTATTTTTTGTTAAGGAAAATAATATTGGTGATGACTTGACTTCATCTAAAGAAAGACCTTTAAAAATGATTGAAGCATCAGAAAAGTTGCTAGTAGAAAGACCTATTGAACCTGATTTTAAAAGTTCATCATGAGGAGATAGATTTTTGCCTTCATCTTCCAAACTAAAACTTCCCCAAAAATAAATATTTAAATCAAAATCATTATTTTTCTGAAAAGGTATTTTTTCAGGATTATCTCTCCAATTGTTACTATTTGGAAGAAAGGCAATTGTACCAAAACCTGATTTCTTTGCTCTAAACTTTAAATTTTCTAAGTTATCTTCAAACCCTGTTAAGGGATCTTTTAAGAATGAGTGACTATCGACCAGCATTGGAGCCAATATTTTATTTCCAGATTTAGAAATTTTAATATTCTTTTTTAACGCCTCCTCTTTAGCTTTATTACCAAATGCTTCTATTTTGCCATCGATAATTAATAAATTATCTTTAATTACTGTGGCATTGGAGCCCATCAAAATGTTTATATTTTCAAAAAAAAAGCTTTTCTCCATTTTTTAAAGAGCCCCGGATGCCGTTGAGTCTAATATCCCTCCAAGATGTGTCGTAATATTCAGAGCACTAATTACATTATCTTTTTGAGGATCATTAAAGATATCAATAATAGTTATACCTCCATTACCTTGCTTTATCATCCAGATATTGGAAAAATCAATTCCTAATAAGTTACAAATAAGGGTTTTATTGACTGCATCATGCGCTACTAATAAGGTCAAATCTTTATTCTTTTGAGCTAAACATATTTCTTCCCAAGCCTTAACCGATCTTTCAGATACTTCTTTAATACTCTCGCCCTCGGGCATTAATACCTCTTCAGGTTTTTCATGCCAATTTTTAAGTAATTCTGGCCATTTTTTCTTAATTTCATTTTCTAATTTGCCTTCCCATAATCCATGGCTTATTTCTACTAATTTTTCAATCTTTGTTATTTCTAAATCTGACTTGCTTCGAAGAATTATTTGTGCTGTTTCATATGGTCTATCCATTGAACTTGAAAAAGCTTTATTGAAGTTAATTTCTTCTAAATATTTAGAGGCCTTTCTTGCCTGATCTTTCCCATTATTATTTAAAGGAATATTTATTTGCCCTTGGAATCGGCCCTCTTTATTCCAGTTGGTTTCACCATGCCTAATTAAAAATATTCTTGAGTCTCCAATTTGATCAGGAATTCTTTTATTTAAATGAGAAGTTTGATTTAAACATTCAATTTGTGTTTTATATGAATTTCTTTGCTTAACAATATTAAGGATTGAAAAAGAGGCATTATCTAATTTTATTTTTCTAAAACCTTTTTTAGGTCTTCCAATTAATAATAGAATTAAACATCTTAGAATTGCATTATGACCAATTATTAAAATGTTTGTCTCTTCTTTTTCTAAATAGATTTTTAAAATACTTTTAATAAATTCATTTGCCTGCTCATATAATTCTTTAATTGGTTGATAAGTTGAATTATGAATACTCTCTAAATTTAAATTTTCAGGATCATTTTTCCAAAGAAGATAGTCTTCTGGATACTTGTTTTTTATTTCATTAATAGTTAAACCAGACCATGAACCAAGATCAACCTCTAATAAATTTTTATCGTAAATAATATTATTTTCTCCTTTTAAGTTTTTCTGAATTGTCTTTGCCGTCTCTGCTGCTCTTACAAGTGGCGATGAATATATCTTTTCGAAATTAATCCCTGATAATGCCTCCCCCGATTTAAGTGCTTGTTCGTAACCCTTATTGGTTAAATATGATTCATCTGTCCTACCTTGAACTAAGCCTTTTTCATTAAAACTACTAAGCCCATGCCTTACTAAAACTAATCTAATGCTCATTATATAAATTTGAAATTATAATATTTTTATCATCTCATGGCGTGATAAAAATAGGTATATGATTATTAGAAATTTCAATGAAAACTAAATTAAGTTTTATATTTTATTATTAAAAATATGAATAAAAGTATTTCTAAGACAAAACTATTTATAGCTTTAATCTCTTTAATTATAACTTTTTTTGTTTGGCAACAAGGGCTTCGAGATAGTCTCAGTAGACCATCGGTTAGTTTTGATATTAGTCAAAAAGAAAAAGAAATTGCAGAATTAGCTTTGCCTGCAATACCAATTAATTTAAGAAACCTCCTTATTATTAATGATCCAATTGAAGATATCAAGAATTCCCTCTCTGATATTTCTTTTGATGAATTAACAGAAAGGAATAAGTTGATTTGGATAATTTCTTCTAAGAACAATGAGATAGATATAATAAAAGATTATCCTAATGACTTTAATAATAAAAATTATAAATTAGTAGTAGAGAATTTAAGTAAAAGTAATTTAGATAATTCATATAAGCCTAATGATAATTTTCTAGATTTATTTAAAGAGGATAGATTTTTATACCATTTGTTGAGCAAAAGATTTTCTTTTGATGAGAGTCAATTAATAACAAATACACTTTCAAAAAAAATGTTTTTAAAAATAATAGCTATTAGATTAATTCCTCTTTTAACAATAGTCTTTGGCTCCATACTTGTTTTAAGAACATTATGGAGTATTTTGGCTTTAAGAAAAATTGAATGGAAAGAATTTCAACCCTTAGATTTAGATTTGTTAGATATGGTTTTGTTGATATCAGGAGGATTTGTCGTTTTAGGAGAAGTTATTTCGCCCTTATTTTCAATCACTTTAGTTGAATTATTTGCCTCTAATCTATCAATCGAATTATCACAATCATTAAAAATATTTTTTGGCTATCTATTTATGGCAATCCCCCCCCTATTGATTATTTATTATCAAATAAAATCTTTTGATAATAAATCTATTTTAAAAAAAGATTATTTTCAATTCAATTTTTTACCTATAAAAGATTCTTTTATTCAGGGATTTAAGGGGTTTTTGATGATAATTCCTTTTGTTTTACTGGTGTCATTAATTATGAATCTTTTAGTTGATAATCAAAATGGAAGTAACCCCTTACTTGAGATTGTTTTAAATAGTAATAATTATGTTTCATTTTTACTTTTATTTTTAACAACTACATTTTTAGCCCCAATATTTGAGGAAGTTATATTTAGAGGCGTTTTACTCCCAATTTTATCAAGGGAATTCGGAATAATTCTAGGGATTACAATCTCTGCCTTTATTTTTGCATTGGCTCATTTAAGTATAGGTGAAATGATCCCATTGTTTACCTTAGGAATAGGACTGGGAACTACAAGACTTATATCAGGAAGATTATCATCTTCTGTTATTATGCATTCTTTATGGAATGGAATGACCTTTTTGAATTTGTTTCTGTTGAGAACATAAAGATTTAGGTATATTACTTGCGCATTAATTTAAAAAATGTTTATTTGATTTATAACACTTTTTTTAATTATATTAATTCTAAGAGATGAATATAAATAAGAATGCAAATTCTTTGAAATATAACCTTTACGATACTAATAAAATAACTTCAAAAAAAATAAAATTGTTTAATTTAAAATTGATTCACAAAATATTTGACAGCTTAAATATATCTTTATTAATTTTAATTTTTATCTTATCTTTTCTTTCTTTTAATAGTCAAAGAAAATGGACAAGCATATATAAATATTTAGCAAAAACAAGAGCAAATAATGATAATCTTATTGATTATATTTCTAAGACTGAAGAATTTTATATTAATAAAATTGAGGCCCTTAATACTTTTAAAAAAACAACTCCAGAAGATTTAATTTACCTTGATAAGCAAATTACTAAAAATAAGAGAAATAATTTAAATAAAAAAATAAAATTTATTAAAGATGGATTAAAAGATAGTAAATATCAAATAGGATATTAATGAAAAAAAATAAGAAGATTGTTCATCTTTTACCTCTCAAAGCTCGAAGGTTTAAGGTAACTTATATATTTTGTTTATTATTGATTTTTGGACTATTTGGAAGGCTTGTAAATTTACAAGTTTTTAGTGCCTCTGAATTACAAAAAAAAGCGAGATTAATACAATTTACTAGGATAAATTCCTTAAATAAGAGAAGATCAATAGTTGATAGAAATAATAGATTGATTGCTTATGATAAACCTCTTTACAAATTATGGGCTCATCCTAAATACTTTAACTTTCCTGGAGATTCAACTAATAGAGTAAGAACTCTTGGTGAAGTGGTTAAAAAATTGAGTCCAATTTTAAATGTAAAAGATGAATTTCTTTTATCAAAGTTTGAAAATCAAATGTTGGGAATTGAATTGCTGGATGAAATAACTGAGAATCAAGCAAAAAAGATCAAAAACCTCCATATTAGTGGTCTTGATCTCGTTAAATATTCTCAAAGATATTATCCTCAAGGAAATTTGTATTCAAATCTTATTGGTTTTGTTAATTATGAGAATAAAGGTTCAGCTGGTTTAGAACTGCATTTAGATAATCAAATCAAAGTCCTTAACAAAAGTAATTTGATTAAGAAAGGAGGAGATGGAACACCTCTCCCAGATAATTCGGGCCCAAGAGATTTTATAAATGACTACAAGAGTTTAGGTTTAACAATAGATTCAAGATTACAGAAAGCTACTTTTAAAGCTCTTAGTAAACAAGTTATGAACTGGAACGCAAAGAAAGGCTTTGCGATAGTCATGAATGTAAATAATGGAGAGATTTTATCACTAGCATCAATCCCATCTTATGATCCAAATAAATATTGGGATTATGATTCTGAAGTCTTTAGAGGTTGGTATTCGCAAGATTTATTCGAGCCTGGTTCGACTTTTAAACCAATAAATCTAGCCTTAGCATTAGAAGAAAAAGTAATCCAAAAAGATGGTTTTGTTGAAGATACTGGAAAGGTTAATGTTGGAGGATGGAGCCTTTCGAATTGGGATAAGAAAGGAAATGGCTATATTGACTATCCAAAAGTCTTGCAAGTTTCAAGTAATGTAGGGATGGTAAAAATAATGAAAAATTTGCCTCCTAAAACTTATTGGAATTGGCTGAATAAATTAGGGATTAGTAAAAGTCTGGAGACTGATTTATTTGAATCTACACCTGGTCAATTAAAGTCAAAAGATATATTTGTTAGTCAGTCAATTGAGCCAGCAGTAGCATCTTTTGGAAAGGGATTTTCAATTTCTCCTTTAAAATTAGCTCAACTTCACGCTGTTTTAGCTAATGGGGGGAGTGAAATAATTCCTCATGTTACTTTGAATTTTAAAGCTCACCTTAAAAACCATTCTCCAAAAGAAATCTTTTCTGATGAGGTAACAAGAACCGTTCTTGAATGGATGGAAAGTGTTGTTGAAAATGGCAGTGGAAATGGAGCAAAAATTGATGGGTACAGAATTGGAGGTAAAACTGGAACCTCTCAAAAGGCAGTTAAAGGAATATATACCAATAAAAAAGTTTGTAGTTTTGTAGCTACTTTTCCTGTTAATAACCCAAAGTATGTTGTCCTTGTGGTTATTGACGAACCTTCTAAAGCATACGCTTATGGTTCAACAGTTGCGGTGCCGATTGTAAAAGAAATTATCCAAAGCCTAATTGTTATTGAAAAAATACCGCCCCAAATTGAAGAAAACAAAAAAATTGTTATAAAACCCTGAAATTATTATGGTTTTTAGTTAATTAGTTCATTATTTAATGATTTCAATTGGAATTGAAGCTAACGTAGAAGAATAAATAATTATCTAGACATGAAATCAATTTTAGAACAATTATCTTCTATTACTGTTGTTGTTGCTGATACTGGAGATTTAGATGCGATTAAAAAGTTTCAACCTAGAGATGCCACTACTAATCCCTCACTAATATTGGCTGCGGCTAAGAATCCTGATTATATAAAATTAATAGATCAAGCTTTGGAAAGTTCAACAAAATCCCTACCTGATGGCTTTTCTGAAAGTGAATTAATTAAAGAGACTATTGATCAGGTCTCAGTATTTTTTGGCAAAGAGATTCTCAATCTTATTTCAGGAAGAGTATCTACAGAAGTTGATGCAAGACTTAGTTTTGACACTGAAGCCACAGTTAGAAAAGCGAGAAAGTTAATAAATCACTATAAAAGTTTTGGCATAGATAAAGAAAGAATTTTGATTAAAATAGCTTCAACTTGGGAAGGAATTAAGGCAGCTGAAATTTTGGAAAAAGAAGGTATTAAATGCAATTTGACTTTACTTTTTAACTTCTGCCAAGCAGTAGCTTGTGCAAATGCAAAAATCACCTTAATTTCCCCCTTCGTAGGGCGAATATTGGATTGGCATAAAGCTAAAACTGGTAAAGATAATTTTCCAGGGAATGAAGATCCTGGTGTTATATCAGTAACCAAAATTTACAATTATTTTAAAGAAAAAGGATTTAAAACTGAAGTAATGGGTGCGAGCTTTAGAAATGTAGATGAAATAAAAGAATTAGCAGGATGTGACCTTCTAACTATTGCTCCAAAGTTTTTAGATGAACTCAATAGAGAAGAAGGGGAATTAATTAAAAAATTAGATGAAAATACCCGATCCAAGTGCTCTATTGACTATAAATTTGATGAGAAAGACTTCAGATTAAGTATGCTAGAGGATCAAATGGCAAGTGAGAAGCTTAGTGAAGGAATAACAGGCTTCAGTAAAGCAATAGAAGAATTAGAAGATTTGTTATTAAAAAGACTCTCAGAAATTAATAATGAAAAATTAATTTCAGCAACTTAGCTTTCATATTTATAAAAACAAAAAATTAATCTTTACTTTTGGTTAAAAGTCTCTTTATAACTCTCATAGCTATGTCTTCATAATTCATTTGACCAGATAATATTTGAGCAATTCGTTTAGGAGCTGTTTTACGTTTGACACCTAATTCGTAGCCTGTTCTAGGGAATCTATAAAAGATTTGAGCAATTCTCTTTCCCCAGGCCATTGATTTCCCCCATTCATTATAAATATTTGTTGAATAGTTATTTAAATCATTATTATTACTAGACAAGCAGTGGTCAATACTTTCTGCAGCAAAATGACTACTAATTAGAGAAGGTCTGATACCTTCGGCCAAAAACGGATCACAGAGTGAGGCTGCATCCCCCACCGCGATTACCCTATCACCATTAAGCTTGCTTATGCCATTCCAAATTCTTAGCTTTTTGTGAATCACCTTAAAAGACAAATCTTCAAATCCGAAGCTTTTTATTACTTTATTATTCAGGTCTTTATCTTCGAGAAGCTTATTATTTATAAAAGTGCCTAACCCAATATTAACACTATCTTTTAATGGGAATGCCCAAGCAAATCCATATCGAACAAATCCAAACTCAAATCTGACAGAATCTTTAGGAATATTACCTAATCCTTTTAACCTCAACGCGATAGTATTAGCAAATTTTGGATTTCTTGGACCTAATTTGAAATATCCCGCCCATTTAGATTGTGAACCGTCGGCAATAACAAGAAATTTAGATTTATATGTAACTTTATTACTACATTTTATTATCCAAGTCTTATTTTGTTGCGTAAATTTTTCGACCTGTGCTGGTCTTACTATCTCACTGCCATATTTTAGAGCTTCATTAAGTAATAATTTATCTAATTTTTCTCTTCTAATTATCCAAAAAGGTGATTCACCAGTAAGGTCGGCAACAACATTATCAGATGACTTCCATCTGAATTCAACATTCCTAATTTTAGATTCTATTGATTGATCTATATCTAACGGGAGATATTTTTTCATCGAGGATGCCATCCCTCCTGCACATGGCAATATATTTCCTGATGCCTCCTTCTCTATAATTAAAACTGAATAGCCTTTTTTTGATAAGTTAAGTGCCGTAGAAGCTCCTGAGAGTCCTCCTCCAACAATTATAGTGTCAAATTCCTTCAAACTTTTAGAATTTCTTTCTCCTTTTCAGATAATTTAGTTTCTATTAAGGCAATAAATTTGTCGGTAAATTTTTGTATTTGAAATTGATTATCTCTTGATACATCTTTTGATATTAAACCTTCCTTCTCATCTTTTTTTTCTTTGTCAACAGCATCCCTTCTAATATTTCTTAGCGCTACTTTACCTTCCTCTGCATATTTAGAAGCTAACTTGCAAAACTCTTTTCTTCTTTCCTCAGTTAATGGCGGGATATTTATTCTGATGACCTTCCCATCATTATTGGGGGTAATACCTAAATCACTAACAGAGATTGCTTTCTCAATAGTTTGTAGAGAAGAAATATCAAATGGTTGTATTGAAATTGTTTGTGAATCGATAGTTGCTATTGATGCAAGTGATTTAATGGGGGTTTCTGCTCCATAATACTCGACACTAATTCTGTCTAATAATGATGCGTTAGCCCTCCCAGTCCTAATAGTATTAAAGTTTCTTTGAGTGGCTTCAACACTTTTATTCATACTCGATTCAATTTCTTGTTCTTTCATAATTAGAAATAATTAACTTAAATAAGTTTTAACTTATTAAAGAGCCTATAGACTCTCCGGCAACAGCTCTGGAGATATTCCCTTTTTTAAAAATATCAAAAACCATAATTGGAATATTATTATCTTTGCATAGAGCAATAGCAGTACTATCCATTACAGCGATTTCATCACTAAGAACTTGTTGATAAGTGAGAGAGGAGTACTTTTTTGCTTCTTTAAATTTATTAGGATCACGATCATAAACTCCGTCAACTTTTGTCGCCTTCATAACAACTTCAGCATTTATTTCGGCGGCTCGTAAAGCTGCAGTAGTATCAGTTGTGAAAAATGGATTTCCACAACCACCACCAAAAACTACAACCCTTCCTTTCTCTAAATGTCTCATTGCTCTTCTTCTAATATAAGGTTCAGCAATTTCTTGCATCTCTATCGCAGTTTGTACTCTAGTTTCAACCCCAACTCTCTCTAATCCATCTTGAAGCGAAATTGCATTCATAACTGTTGCTAACATCCCGACATAATCAGCTGTAGCTCTGTCCATACCATCAGCAGAACCTTTTAATCCTCTAAATATGTTGCCACCCCCAACAACTATTGCAAGTTGAACTTTAGTTGCGATTACCCTCTCAACATCTTCAGCTATTGATTGAACTATCGCAGGGTCTATACCGTAAGGTTTATCTCCCATTAGTGCTTCACCACTAAGCTTTAAAAGTACTCTTTTGTAAGTCATTCAATAATCATCCTTTTATGACCTTAGCAAGTAAATATACAGAATTTCTTTTTTAGGATGAGAATGCTTGCGTCTTTAAACAATTCTCAATCGAAAAACAGAAAAACAAATAAAATTCATTTAAAATTTTAGAACTCTACACACTCTTGAGCTTTTATTCCTTGTTCTTTAAAAGGATGCCTAATTAATTTCATCTCTGTTACGAGATCAGCTTGATTAATGATTGATTCGGAAGCTCCTCTTCCAGTTAAAACTATGTGATTTTTTCTGTTATTTATACTTTTTATAAACTTAATTATTTCTTCTGGAGAAAGATATCCAAGTTTAGTTGCGATATTAATTTCATCTAGAATTATAAGCTTATATGATTCATCTGTTATGAATCTTTTAGCTATTTGCCAAGCTTCTTTAACTAATTCTTCATCCTTCACTCTATCTTGTGTTTCCCAAGTAAATCCCTCTCCTAATGCATGCCATGAAATATTTGATGATAAATTTTTAAGAGCTTTTTCTTCACCAGTAGTCCAACCACCTTTTATAAATTGAATAATTGCTACCTTATGACCATGCCCAATAGTTCTTAACGCCATTCCTAAAGAAGCAGTTGTTTTCCCTTTACCATTTCCAGTAAAAACAATTAATAAACCTTTTTTTGTTTTCCTTACTTGTAATCTCTTTGATTGAACTTCTTTTCTTTTTTGCATTCTTTTTTTATAAAGACTCTCATCAGTTTCAGGAGATAACTTACCTCCTATCCCAAGTTCTTTAGCCTGAATATCAAGATTGGCTATATTTCTTGAAGAGGGTTGTTTCTCATCAGGCATGACATCCTTTTTTACTCAAATTATAGTGATTTACAAAATTAACGTTTTTTATATTTTGAAAGTGCATTATTAACAGCTTGTTGTTGATCTCGTTTTGTTATCCAGTGATGGTACGTTTGAGTATGTAAACTAACGGAATGTCCCATCATTCTTGCTGCAACTGTATCAGGTAGATCATAGAAAATAGTCCTAACTGCCCAAGCATGTCTTAGGTCATAAGGTTTAATCTTAAGAGAATAACGTTTAAATTGATCAGTTATTTTTTTTCCAATATTTTGCAATGTTGTGAATCTTAGATCTCTATTAATACTTGGAAGCAATTCTGGATCTTTACCTAATCTACAAAGTTCAAACTTATCTATCCATTTTGGATGAAAGGGCCAAACCTGATGTTCCCCTGTTTTAGTAGTAGGCAAAACTCTAATAATTTTGTCTCCATAATTGGTTAAGGAGCTTAAGTCACAAAAAAATACTTCATGATTTCTTAAACCATATGTAGCCATTAGTCCGAAAACATATTTCCAAGATTTGTTTGGTATCTTATCCCATAGATTTTCAATTACCTCGTCAGTCGGAAGATCTCTAAAGCTTGCTTTATTGAGACCATATCCTTTAGCCTTTAATTTCCAATCTTCAGGAAGTTTATGCTCTAAATATTTTGCCAAAACACTCAAAGACGTCGCGCATTGTTTTCTGCTTCTGCTCCCTTCTTTATAAGTTTTTAATGTTGTTATGAAAATATTATCTAAATTTTCAGTATTTGTTTCATTATGAACGGATATCATTCTCCTAAAGTAAGGCTTATAAGAGCTTCTCCAAGTTGTTTTTCTAGTACTTGTTAAATATTCGTTTTTATTTTCTCTAAAAAAATATTTCTCAAAATCATTAAGTCTGTTTAATAATTGAAATTCACCTTTTATTTTCTTCTTGTCGGAACTTTTTATCCAATTGGTCCAATCAAATTGATTTAACTCTAATTGCAAAGTTATTAATTGTAATTTCTTCTTAGCTTCTTCTAATCCATTTAAATCTGCTTTAAGTCCTAGAGATATACGCTGAACTGCAAAGTTATTTTTATCATTTTTTGAAGGTAATGAACCTCTAATATTTAATCTCTCACCCCTTTTTTCAATTCTAAGTTTGCTTCCTTCAGTAGCAAATTTATCATTGACATTATTAATTTCCTTAATTATGTTCATTAACTTATATAATTACTTTTATAATGACGTTACTAATGTTTATTTTCAATCTCCATACTATTTAAATGGAAAAAATAGGCGTCTTATTAATGAATCTTGGGGGGCCTGAAAGGATTACAGATGTGGGTCCTTTTCTATACAATCTATTTTCTGATCCTGAAATAATTAGACTTCCAGTCCCGGTTTTTCAGAAACCTTTAGCATGGTTAATAAGTACACTTAGAAGTACTACTTCACAGCAGGCTTATCTATCAATAGGTGGTGGATCTCCCATTAGAAGGATTACGGAACAACAAGCTAGAGAATTGCAAAGTAAATTAAGAGAGCAAGGTTTAAATGTCACAACCTATATCGCGATGAGATATTGGCATCCTTTCACAGAATCGGCAATAGCTGATATGAAAGCAGATGGGGTAGATCAAATTGTCGTATTACCTCTTTACCCACATTTTTCTATAAGCACAAGTGGTTCTAGCTTTAGAGAATTAAAAAAATTAAGAGACTCTGATTCTGAGTTCAAAAAAATCCCAATGAGATGTGTAAGAAGTTGGTTTAGTCAATCAGGTTACTTAAAGTCTATGGTTGAACTTATTTCGGAACAAATTTTACTCTGTGAATCACCTGATAATGCACATATCTTTTTTACAGCTCATGGAGTTCCAAAAAGTTACGTAGAGGAAGCAGGAGATCCATATAAAGAACAAATTGAAGACTGTTCACTACTAATTATTGATGAACTTGAAAAATATTTAGGTTATACTAATTCATACACTCTTTCTTATCAAAGCAGAGTTGGTCCGGTGGAATGGTTAAAACCCTACACAGAGGAAGTTTTGACAGATCTTGGTAAGGCTAAGGTGAATGATTTAATCGTAGTCCCAATAAGTTTCGTAGGAGAACATATTGAAACTTTACAGGAAATTGATATTGAATATAAAGAAATTGCTGAGAAAGCAGGCATTGTTAATTTTAGACGGGTAAAAGCCTTAAATACACACCCTACTTTTATCGAGGGTCTCAGTGATCTAGTTATTTCTAGCTTAGAAGGACCAATAGTTAATATAGAGAAAGCTTCTGAGTTGCCTGAGAAAGTTAAACTTTACCCTCAAGAAAAATGGCAATGGGGTTGGAATAATAGTTCAGAAGTTTGGAACGGAAGGGTTGCTATGGTAGTTTTCCTTGTACTTTTTATTGAACTTATCTCTGGTTCTGGACCTCTTCATAAATTAGGTATTTTATGAATCACACTTTACCTATAAAAAACTAAAACAACATCAAGGGCTATTTAATTTCCAAGTAATTTCTGACATTACGTTTATAAAATGGGCAAAATTATTTAATTAAGTTTAATATTTAAATAGATTTATTTTCTTTAGTGACCCTTACTTCGACACCTTTATCAAAAGGTGATTCAGAAAAAAAATACCCCATATGGATTACAGGTGCTGAAGCACTAATGGATTCACTAAAAGTTCATGGTGTAAAAGTCATATTTGGATATCCAGGCGGCGCCATACTCCCTATTTATGATGCGGTGTATAAAGCAGAAAATGATGGATGGTTAAAACACTACATGGTTAGACATGAGCAGGGAGGATCCCATGCGGCAGACGGATATGCCAGGTCAACAGGTGAGGTGGGGGTTTGTTTTGGGACTTCAGGTCCAGGAGCTACGAATTTAGTAACGGGTATTGCAACAGCTCAAATGGATTCAGTTCCATTGGTAGTAGTTACTGGCCAAGTCCCAAGACCTGCCATAGGAACAGATGCTTTTCAAGAGACTGATATTTTTGGAATTACACTCCCTATCGTTAAACATTCATGGGTAGTAAGAGATCCTTCTGATATAGCAAAAGTGGTTTCAGAAGCGTTTTTTATTGCTTCTTCTGGAAGACCTGGCCCAGTTTTAATTGATATACCAAAAGATGTGGGTCAAGAATTTTTTAATTATGAAAGAGTTTTACCTGGTGAGATTATCCCTAAGGGTTTTAAAAGGAATGGAGAAATTAACGACTCTGATATTGAACAGGCTATTGAATTAATTCAAGAATCTTCAAGACCCTTATTGTATGTAGGTGGTGGAGCAATATCTTCAGGTGCTCATGAAGAAGTAGAAACCTTAGCTAATAATTATCAAATTCCAGTAACGACAACGTTAATGGGTAAGGGGATCTTTGACGAAAGGGATGACTTATCAGTAGGAATGTTGGGAATGCATGGAACCGCATATGCAAACTTTGCAGTCACGGAATGTGATCTTTTGATAGCTGTAGGAGCGAGATTTGATGATAGGGTTACAGGGAAACTAGATACATTTGCTCCATCTGCAAAGGTTATTCATATTGATATTGATCCTGCAGAAGTTAATAAGAATAGACGTGTTGATGTTGCTATTGTTTCGGATGTAGCTAAAGCTCTTTCAAAAATCAATGAAAAATCTTTTATAAATAAAATCTCATGTAATACAAAAAATTGGCTAGAAAAAATTAATTTTTGGAAAAATAAGCACCCTTTATTCGTTCCTCCACAAGAAGGGGATATTTATCCTCAAGAAGTTCTTTTGAAAGTAAGGGACATTTCTCCAGCAGCTTTCATCACAACTGATGTAGGTCAACATCAAATGTGGGCTGCTCAGTATCTAAGAAATGCTCCGAGAAGATGGATTAGTAGTGCTGGGTTAGGAACAATGGGGTTTGGATTGCCTGCAGCAATGGGAGTAAAGGCTGCTCTGCCTAATGAGGAAGTTATCTGCATAGCTGGAGATGCAAGTGTTTTGATGAATATACAAGAATTGGGCACTTTATCTCAATACGGTTTAAATATTAAATTAGTGATCATAAATAATCGCTGGCAGGGAATGGTAAGACAGTGGCAAGAAAGCTTTTATGATGAAAGGTACTCTTCCTCTGATATGAGTGGTGGAGAACCAGATTTCGTTAAACTCGCAGAATCCTTTGGAGTAAAAGGGTTCTTAATTTCAGAGAGGAAACAATTATTAAATGAGTTTAAATCTGCTATGGATTTTGATGGACCAGCCTTAATTAATGTACGAGTGAGAAGAGGTGAAAATTGCTATCCAATGGTTCCTCCAGGTAAAAGTAATGCTCAAATGGTTGGCTATGTTAACAGTAAAAGCTGATTTTTATATAAATATACAAACTTAAAATTTTTAACCAAATTAAATTAGATACCTAAATTGAAAAAAATCACTTCGTTTTTAATTATTTTTTTTATAGTTATTTTGTATCCAATTAGAACTTATTCTGCCGAAATCCTTCAGATAAATAATTCAAGTAGTATTTTAGTAGGAGATCAAAATAGAGATCTTGCAATCAAATTATTTTGTATAGAAATTAAAAACGAAGATGATGAGAAAATTGCTTTAAATCTACTTAAGAAAGAATTTCCGAGAGGAAGTAAAGTCAAAATAAGACCTATTGGTTTTAAAGAAAATATCTTAATAGCTAAGGTTTTTGATATTAATGAAACAAAAGAAATGTCAGATTTGTTAATCACAAAAAATTTATCAAAAGAGACCTGTCAAAATTAAAATTTGCTAAGAACTTATAAAATTCCATTGCCGTAAATATGTTTTAGATCTTCTCCAAGAATGAAAGTTATGATTTGATTCATATGTGCATATGTTAGAAATATCAATATTTATATTGGATATATTTTCTTTTAAAAGTTCAATATGAGCGTACTTTTTAATATTTAAAGGAATTAAGCCTTTTTTTTGTGATTTTACTGACTCTTTTGAATTTAATGATATCTCCATAGAATCTGAAAATAAAATTGATTCTTTCGCAGATTTTTTATGAAAATATTGAAAGGTTTTGTGATCTATTAGATAATTTTTTTTTGATATTGATGGGCCTATTGCGACAAGCATATCTTCTTTTGAACATCCTTTATCATAAAAGATCTTGATGAGTTTTTTTATTATTTTGTTTTCTAACCCCTTTCTTCCGCAATGTATTGCAGCAACAAGTCTTTTTTTCTTATCAGCGAATAAAATAGGCATGCAATCTGCGGTGTATATCCATAAATTTTGGTTTTGTTTATCACAAACTATTCCATCAGCCTCTACTTTTTCTTTCTCTTGAGTCTTTGATCCGAAAACTATTTCATTGCTGTGTATTTGACTTAAAATGCAATTCTTATTGTTCAAATTTAGACGATTTGATAAAAGTGATAGATTGATTTCAGAGCTTGTTTTGGTAAAAAAGCCATGTTTAAAGTTATTTTTAAGAAGAGTAGGTGATAAATAATATTTTAATTTTTTGTTGTTTATTGCAAACTCATTTTCTTGAAAATATTTTTGAGTAAAAGACATGATATTGGCTTTATGAAATCAATTCAACATCTTTTAAAATCCAGAAACCTGCAAATTTTTCAACAAATGGAGTTGATTGTATGGATATAAATTGATAACCATAAGAATCTTTTTTAGTTTGAGTAAATTTATCATTTAATTCCTTAGCATCTTTTTCTTGTAAATCTGTTACTAACCATTTGTCATCTTCTGAGGCTTCAAGTATAAGTTGGTTCTGTTTTATTAGCAGCTTGACCGGCTCTAAACTACTAAACCAAGCGGCAAGAGCGAGTGATCTGTCTTTACTAAAAAGTCTAAGGCCTGGTACTAAGTTCTCATTTTTTATTGAATTCTGGATTGGGAAAATATCTCCAAATTCAATAGGCCAATCTTGAGCTAATCTTAATTCCTCTATAGATATTTCCGAGATTGTTAATGCATCACCTCTTACAGCCTCTGGCAAAGGCTTCGGATCATTAGTAATACTAGATGTAAAGGTTGGAGCTAATACTCCTCTTACATATCCATTCTCAAGAGGGTAAATCTCTTGTTCAAGAAATTCGATCCTGTCAAATAATTCGTAAGTCCTTCTGCTGACAAGAGCCTCAATCCCAATATTCTCAATAGATTTCTTGATTATTGATTTCATTGATGCTCTCCAGAATCTTATTTTTAATGGTTTTGCCCAACCTTCTCTTTCTGCATCATTCAGAGCTTCATTTAAAGCTTTTGTAAGCCATATTGAATTAACTTCGTTTGAGGGACATATTTTATTCCACAAAAATATTTTCTCTGTTTCAAAGTTTTTTGAAGATGAAATAATTAATTCCCATCTTTTTTTACCATTTTTTTCGATAATTGGCCTCGAATAAAAGTCCAACTCCCAATCTGATATTTTAAGTTCTTTATTCGAAATTATTTTTTCATTGATGGTCATTTTTCTAAATCTTTTTTATCAAAAAGTGACTTGGTTTTTAGAGACCTTTCAGAGGCTTCAATCATGACTTTTTGTTTATCAATTATTAATTCTCCAGGAGTGTTTTCTAATAAGGCTGTATTTAAACCAATTCTTCCTCTCTCTAAGTCAATCTCTGTTATTAGTGCTTTTATAAACTCACCCTCCACGAAAATTTCTCTTAAATTTCGAATGGATCCATTTGTTATAGAGGATTGATGAAGAAGCCCGCTTGCCCCTCCTAAATCAACAAAGAAGCCATATGGTTTTATGGCTAAAACTTCACCCTCAATTAATTGTCCTAATTTTAGATCTGCAAATTTAGAAACTAGTAGTGCTTTTTTTTCTGATAAAACAAGTTTCCGTGTCTCTGGATTTACTTCTAAAAATGCAACTTTTAAATTTTTTCTAACTAAAGATTGATAATCTTGACCATCTTCAAGTTGTGAACGTGGAATAAAGCCTCTTAAGCCATCAACATCACAAGTAAGTCCTCCTCTATTGAAACCATTAATTGTAACTTGTATTAATTCTCCATTTTTCGCAGAACTTGCAACGTTTTCCCAACTTTGTCTAAGAATTAATGCTCGAGCACTTACTGTGACCATACCATCAGCATTCTGTTCTTTTATTACTAAAACTTCCATTTCTAAACCAATGGTAAATTTTTCTTTGAAATTTGTAATTACTCCTAATCCACATTCTTTTTTTGGCATGAAACCAGGTGCTTTACCACCAATGTCTATATACAAACCATCACTTTCTAATGCTATTACTTTCCCCTTAATTGTCTCTCCTGTTGCACCTATTGGCTCATTTTCGTTTAATGCTTCTAAAAAGGCACTTTCATCAAAATCAAATTCATCAACTTTTCTTTCTATGATGAAATCTTCATCTTCATCTTCATCTTGTAAATTCAAAGGTTTTGCTAACTCCTCATAACTTACATTTTCAAAGTTAATATTATTGGGATGACTTTCTTTAACTTCATTTATTGTGGCTTTAATAATTTTTGGCTTTACAGCATTGATGTCAGTTTTGACTTCTTTTGAAGAACTTTGATGATCATCAACTACTTCTTCCTTGTTATTAATAGTATCCTTTTTGCTTATGTGAAGAACCTGAAGTGGCTTTTTGACATTGTTTTTGTCGCCCTTAATCTTCTTATTGTTTTGGGCATCTTTATCACTAACTCCCTTCATAGGTAAAATAAGAGTAATTTAATATTAACTTATTCTAAATGTTAGTACTCACAATTAAAAATAATGAACTTTAAATCAATACCTAGAGAATTTGAGTATTTATCATGGCCTGAAGTAAAAAATATTTCAAAAGACATAAGATCAACAATTATCTGGCCATTTGGAGCGGTAGAACAACATGGCCCTCATTTACCTTTGGCCACAGATAGTATTTTTGTTGATGAGATCATTTGCGAAGTTTTAAAATTAATTCCATCTGACACACCTATAAAAAAACTTCCAACTCAATATATAGGTTTTTCTCCAGAACATAAGGGATTTGATGGAACTATATCTCTTTCTTCGAATTTAATAACCTCATTGATAAAAGAAGTTGGAGTCCAATTAGCGGATATGGGGTTTAAAAGATTGATATTAATAAATGCACATGGAGGCCAAATTTCTTTACTTAACACCGCAGCAAGAGAATTAAGAAGTGTTGCTCCTAAACTTTCAATCTTCCCTTGTTTTTTATGGAGTGGAGTTCATGGGTTAAGTGAACTGTTAACAAAAAATGAAATTGAGAATGGATTACATGCATCTTTAGCCGAAACTAGTTTGATGATGGCTTTAAAATCTGAACTTGTGGGAGATGAAAGGCCTTGTGAAGGTGGTGAAACGCAAATTCCAGAGGGTTGGAGTTTGGAGGGAAATGCTCCAACTGCTTGGTTTACAGAAGATTTCAGTAAATCTGGAGTTATAGGGGATAGTAAAGGTTCCAATAAAGAGCTAGGAAATCGTTTAAAGACCTTATTAATCAATCACTGGTTTAAATTAATTATGAACCTTATGAAATCAGACTGGCCTAATTTAAGGTAAATAATCAATATTAATTAAATAATATCGTTTAACAATTGAAACTATTTTCATCATATTTAAATAATCTCACTATAATTATGTAAAACTTATGCATAATGAGCTAAAGATTACTGACATGCAAACACTCGAATCTAATAAAAAAAATAGTGTAGAAAATTCAAACGATGAAAATTCTATTGATTTGCCTGACTTTACTACTGATTCTTATAAGGACGCCTACAGTAGAATAAATGCAATAGTTATTGAAGGTGAACAAGAGGCTCATGATAATTACATTTCCTTAGCAACATTAATTCCTAACGAATTAGAAGAACTAACTAAACTAGCGAAAATGGAGCTTAAGCACAAAAGAGGCTTTACTGCATGCGGAAGAAATCTTGGTGTCCAAGCTGACATGATTTTTGCTAAAGAATTCTTTTCCAAATTACATGGTAATTTTCAAGCTGCGTTATCGAATGGTAATACAACTACATGTCTCTTGATACAGGCAATTTTAATAGAAGCTTTTGCTATTTCTGCATATCACGTTTACATAAGAGTCGCTGATCCTTTTGCAAAAAAAATTACTCAAGGTGTTGTTAAAGATGAATATCTTCATTTAAATTATGGACAAGAATGGTTAAAAGAAAATTTAGCGACTTGTAAAGCAGAGCTAATGGAGGCGAATAAGGTTAATCTTCCATTAATTAAGAAAATGCTTGATCAAGTCGCTGAAGATGCTTCAGTGCTAGCTATGGATAGGGAGGAATTAATGGAAGAATTCATGATTGCCTATCAGGATACCCTCCTTGAAATAGGTTTAGATAATAGAGAAATTGCAAGAATGGCAATGGCAGCAATAGTTTAATTTATTTATTAATTTAATTAGTTGATTCAAAAATAATTTTTATCTATTTAGTTAATAGCTCTGTGCTATTGTTCATATTTATATATAGATTCCATTAATAAGGTAATTAATGTTTGGGCTAATAGGTCATTCAACTAGTTTTGAAGATGCAAAAAGAAAGGCTTCATTATTGGGCTTTGATCATATTGCCGATGGTGATTTAGATGTTTGGTGCACAGCTCCACCTCAACTAGTTGAAAATGTAGAGGTTAAAAGTGCTACAGGTATATCAATTGAAGGTTCTTATATTGATTCATGTTTCGTTCCTGAAATGCTTTCAAGATTTAAAACGGCAAGAAGAAAAGTATTAAATGCAATGGAATTAGCTCAAAAAAAAGGTATTAATATTACCGCTTTGGGAGGGTTCACTTCTATCATTTTTGAAAATTTTAATCTCCTTCAACATAAGCAGATTAGGAACACCTCATTAGAGTGGGAAAGATTTACAACTGGGAATACTCATACTGCGTGGGTTATTTGCAGGCAATTAGAGATGAATGCTCCAAAAATAGGTATTGATCTTAAAAGTGCGACAGTTGCTGTAGTTGGTGCTACAGGTGATATAGGAAGTGCTGTTTGTCGATGGTTAATTAATAAAACAGGTATTGGGGAACTTCTTTTGGTAGCTAGGCAAAAGGAACCTTTGGATTCTTTGCAAAAAGAATTAGATGGTGGAACTATCAAAAATCTAGATGAAGCATTACCTGACGCAGATATTGTTGTGTGGGTAGCAAGTATGCCAAAGACCATGGAAATCGATGCCAATAATCTTAAACAGCCATGTTTAATGATTGATGGAGGGTATCCAAAGAATCTAGATGAAAAATTTCAAGGTAATAATATACATGTTGTGAAAGGAGGTATAGTAAGATTCTTCAATGATATAGGTTGGAATATGATGGAACTAGCGGAAATGCAAAATCCCCAGAGAGAAATGTTTGCATGTTTTGCAGAAGCAATGATTTTAGAATTTGAAAAATGTCATACAAACTTTAGCTGGGGAAGAAATAATATATCTCTCGAGAAAATGGAGTTTATTGGAACTGCTTCTGTAAAACATGGCTTCTCTGCAATTGGGCTAGATAAGCATCCAAAAGTACTAGCAGTTTGAATTATGCCAAGACGTTATCTTCTTGATTTTGAAAAACCTCTTGTTGAGCTTGAAAAGCAAATAGAGCAAATTAGAGAATTAGCAAGAGATTCAGAAGTAGATGTTAGTCAACAGTTACTACAATTAGAAACACTCGCTACAAGAAGAAGAGAGGAGATTTTTAGATCCCTAACACCTGCTCAGAAAATACAAGTAGCTAGACATCCACAAAGACCAAGTACTTTGGATTTTATTCAAATGTTTTGTGATGATTGGATTGAATTGCATGGAGACAGAAATGGAGGAGATGATATGGCTTTAATTGGAGGTTTAGGTTCGGTAAATAATCAACCTGTTCTTTTATTAGGCCATCAGAAAGGAAGAGATACGAAGGAAAATGTAGTTAGAAACTTTGGAATGGCAAAACCGGGAGGTTATAGAAAAGCTTTAAGGTTAATGCAGCATGCTGATAGATTCTCATTGCCTATTCTTACTTTTATTGATACCCCTGGTGCATATGCTGGCCTCTCTGCAGAAGAACAAGGTCAAGGAGAAGCTATAGCTAGAAATCTAAGAGAAATGTTTGGTTTTAAAGTCCCAATAATTGCTACTATTATCGGCGAAGGGGGGTCTGGTGGAGCTCTTGGAATTGGAGTAGCTGATAGGTTATTGATGTTTGAACATAGTGTTTATACTGTTGCTAGCCCAGAAGCTTGTGCCTCAATTCTTTGGAGAGATGCTGCAAAAGCTTCTGAAGCTGCAACAGCGTTAAAAATAACTGGAAAAGATCTTCTTGAATTAGGTGTAATAGATCAAGTTTTATCAGAACCAGCAGGTGGTAATAACTGGGCTCCTATAGAGGCTGGAAATACTCTAAAAGGTGCTATTGAGAAGCACCTTAATGAATTATTGGAGCTGAGTAATGAGGAACTTTTAGAACAAAGATATTCAAAATTCAGGGTTTTGGGGGAATTTATTGAATCAAATAATTTTGAAGAAATTCAGGAAGAATTACCTCAAATAACAGAATAAATTGAAATTAGCGTACATTACAGGAGCCACTAAAGGTATTGGGAGAGCTACAGCAGTAACTTTCGCAAATGCAGGTTGGGATTTAATTTTACTCGCAAGAAATTTAGAGATGTTGGAAATGCTAAGAGATGAGTTATCAGATACGGGATCAAGAATTAATCTCGTAAAGTGCAACTTATCTAATGCAAATGAAATAAATAATTCAATTAATGAATCAATAAAAAAATATGGGTGCCCTTCCGTTCTAATAAATAATGCTGGATGTGCTTTTAATGGAAATTTAGTTGAAATGCCTCTAACAAAATGGCATGAAATAATTCAAATTAACCTCACAAGTATTTTCCAGATATGCAGTTTAATTGTACCGAAAATGAGAAAAAATGGTGGCTTGATCATTAACGTTAGCAGTCATGCCTCTTATAATGCTTTCCCTCAGTGGGGTGCTTATTGTGTATCAAAATCTGCTTTAGCGATGTTCACAAAGTGTCTTAGAGAAGAAGAGAGATCTAACTCGATTAGAACCTGTACAATTACTTTAGGTTCAGTAAATACCCCTCTTTGGGATTCGGAGTCAATTAAATCAGATTTCGATAGATCATCGATGCTTTCTTCAACTAATGTCTCAAATACAATTTTATATATGGCTGAGCAACCAGATTCTCAAACTATAGAAGATCTAACTCTTATGCCTTCAGGAGGTGCTTTTTGACCCTAATTTATCAAGTTGCAATAACGATCAAAGTGATTTTTTTTAGGGATTGACGAACCCGATTAAACATAAGAATGTGATATAGTGTGTAAGCAAATAAGCCCAAGAAAGTTACAGTAAATCAAGTTTGCATACTATTTTCTGTTTAGAATTTTATGACTTCTACATTACCCAACGATAATATTAAAAATATTGATGAAAAGATTACTAATAAATTAATCTCAGAAATAATAAGGGATCGTATCAAAAACAAAGGTACAAGATTCAGTGCAAATGATAATATCGCTGACTTTATTAATCCTGGTGAGCTAAAAGTTCTAGAAAAGGAGGTGGCTTCCAGAATTAAAGATTTACTTAAGTCTTTAGTTATTGATGTAGATAATGACCACAATACTCAGGAGACAGCAGAAAGAGTCTCAAAAATGTACCTAAACGAGGTTTTTAAAGGTAGATATCATGAACAGCCAAAGGTTACAAGTTTTCCAAATGATAAAAACCTTGATGAAATTTATACTGTCGGACCAATAACAGTGAGGTCAGCTTGCTCTCATCATTTAGTTCCAATTTTAGGAGAATGTTGGATAGGAATCAAACCAGGTAGTAAGGTTATAGGGCTTTCTAAATTTGCTAGAGTAGCTGATTGGGTATTCTCAAGACCACATATACAAGAAGAAGCAGTAATGATTCTTGCAGATGAAATAGAAAAACTATGTGAACCTAAGGGACTAGGAATAATAGTCAAAGCTCAACACTACTGTATGAAGTGGAGAGGAGTTAAAGAGCCGAATACTAGCATGATAAATTCAGTAGTAAGGGGAGATTTTAGACATGATATAAGTCTAAAACAAGAATTTTTTGAATTAGTAAAACAACAATCTTCTAATAATAATTACTAAAAATTAGTATCTTTTACTTCTTTAATAATTAAACCAACTTTATGAATATCTTTTATTCCTGGGGAGGTTTCCACACTACTGGAAATATCGATACCATTTGGTTTAATATTTTTTAAAATCTCATCTACCCACTCTGTAGAAACGCCTCCAGCAATCCACCAAGGTTTGCTGAAACTTAAATCTTTTAAATATTTTTGTTTAATTCTTTTCCCCGAACCACCATATGTTTCTTTATTCCATGAATCCAAAAGTATTGCATCTATAAAGTTTTCAAAAGGTTTAATCTGATCAAGATCTTTTCTATTTTTTATTCTGAAAGCTTTCCATAAGCCAATATTTGGAATACGTTGTTTTAATTTTTGACAATAATCAATATCCTCATCACCATGAAGTTGAATTATGTTTTCGTTTGGGTCCCCTAAAAAACCTTTAATAATTGAATCAATAGGACTATTTTTTACAACTGAAACCCTATCAATATTTGGATATAGATCTTTTAAAGTTTTGAAGATTTCTTTTTTCTTTTCTGGGGAAATATATCTTGGAGATTCATTCACCGAAATAATACCTATTGCATTAGTTCCTAATTCAGCAACTTGAACAGCTTGTTCAATGGAGGTTATTCCGCAAATTTTAACTAAAGTTTTGGTCTCAAGCATATCTTTATCTTATAGGTAGAATTAATATTATTTGTCAATATAACGGAGATTATTTTTGAGGAGTTTGCAAATTTTTAAAATAAGGGGAATTCCCTTTAAATTACATCCTTACTGGTTTGCAATCCTTTTTCTATTCTCATGGAGTATTTCGAAACAAGTTAATTTAACTTCTGGCGAAATCTATAATATCAAGGAAGCTTGGTTAATTGGTTTCTTAACTTCTTTTTTTTTATTAAGCACAATTATATTCCATGAGGTCTGCCATACGTTTGTTTCTTTAAATCAAGGAGTAAAAATAAAAAAAATTACCTTTTACTTTCTTGGAGCAGTTTTGCAAATAGAAAAGGATTGTCAAACAGCTTTGGGTAATATAAAAATTTCAATTGTTAGGCCTTTATTATGTTTCTCGACGGCATTAATTCTTATTTTCATAAGTAATCCTAGTGAATCTAACGAACAAATATACATAAATATATTGAACAGAGTAGCGTTATTTAATCTTTTTCTAGGCTTTTTAAACTTAATTCCTATTGGATCTTTAGATGGAGGTAATTTGTTAAAGAGTACTATTTGGTATTTTTCTGGAAGTAAAAATAAAGGAAGAAACTTTTTAAATAAATTAACTTTAATATTTTCAATTTTAGTTTTTATTTTAGGAATTATATGTTTATTTAGTTTAAATTTTTACTATGGTTTATTACTTACATTTTTGGGATTATTTGGTATTAATTCATCAAAGTCCGAAAACCAATTTTTTAAAATTGAAAATATTTTAAAAGTAAGTAAAGTTTCTGATCTTAAATTAAAGCCATTAAGAAAAATAGAATTCAATTCAAATTTGGTGGATTTAAATAATGTGGTTAAAAGTAAAAAAGACAAACAAGAAAAATATTTGTTTTTGACTAATAGTGGAAGATGGGATGGCTTTATTGAGGAGAAAGTTTTAAAATCTGTTTCAGTAAAAAAATGGGAACGTACTTTTGTTGGGGATTTTAAAAAGCCAATTAAGAAATTTGAGAGTGTAAGTTTTAGTACTGAGTTATGGAGAGCTATAGAAAAGATAGAGAAATCTAATGAAGGTATAGTACTAGTAATTAATTCTGCTGATATACCACTAGGAATTCTTGACAGAAATAAAATTGGTCATTTTGTATTTAATAAATTAGGTTTAAATTTACCTTCCAATCTAATCAGTAAATTCAATAATAAGGATCAATATCCACTGGGAATTGAATTACCCAAAATTATAAAATTAATGAGAAAAAAAGGAGAAATTGAATAAATTCAAGTCACAATAATTCCTTAATCTCATCTTTTTCATAGCAGATTTTTTCAATATTTATATTCGATTTGGATTCTAAAAATGAATTCATCAAATAATTAATTATTTCTTCATTGGTAAGATTTAAATTAATCTTTTTGGGAGGCTCTTCGCCAAATAATCTGAACCACAAGTCTCTTGGGGGGTTAAGTTGAATTTCCCCATGCTGAAGAAATGCCCCTTTCTTTCTGTATTGGGCGCTTCCTATACGTTTAAATCCATATTGATCAACTAAATCAGATACATAGGATGATCCAAAACAGTTTTCTTTAATTATTGATTTTCTTAAAGTTCCTCTTTTTAAACCTAAACCTAATTCATTAAAACTTTTAATTAACCAATTATTTACAATCTCATAACTGAAGATCTTATAAGAAGGTTTTTTAAATGTTAAAGCGTATGTTATCCCTCCAGAATGAAGTACTGCACCACCACCTGAGGGCCTTCTTACGACTTTAATAACTCCATCTTCTAATAGCTTTTCCCAATGAGGTGGAATTACTTTTTGATGATAACCAAGAGAAATCCAATCTCCCTCCCAATGATAGAACCTTAATGTAAAAAGAATTTCAACTTTGGAAATAGTTTTTTCTAAAAAATGTAAATCTAGAGCCATTTGTTCAACCCCATTTAATTTCATTGTTGAAATAATTAAAGCTTGATTATCTATTCTCAAAATTATTTTTTAATTTAATTACGTAACATCATTTTGTAATAGTCTATCAATTTTTCACTTTTGGGTAGAGAATATAGAAAATAAATATGTATTTATTATGGAGCCATCTCAATCAATCAATTTAATAATACTTGGTCTTATAGTTGTAATGCATGCAGGTGTATTAGCTTTAAGGCTTGGCATAAGTTTAGCTAGAACATAAAAACTAATTTTGATTAAAAAATTATGTTAATAATTAAAGAAGACTTTTATTCTTGAGTCTTTTATCTAATTCTGAAAAATAATTTGCCTAAACATCGCCGTACAAGTACTTACAGGGACAAAAGATCTTTAGCATCTGCTATAAATATAAATTATAAAGAACAAGAGGATTTTGTAAGTTCTGTTTTCCTAGGGTTAAAAGTTTGTTTTTCTCTTTTAGCAATAGTGAGTTTAGTAAAAATTGGATATAGCTCAAAAGTTAGATTAACTAGATTGAGGGAGATTAAAGATTCTTATTTATATGAAAAATCAAGGTTTGATGGTCTAAGTCGTAGATTTGATGATCTAATCTCTTTTGAAGGCGAGCAAAGATTTATGAAGGATCAAGATCAAATGATTTCTAGAGACATAATCAGAGTAATATGGCGTTGATAAGAATGATTATAAGGTCATTTAATTATCGAATTTTTTAATTAATTTTATAGCTAGTGGGTAAGAGTATTAAAGGTTTAGTCCTAATAACAGGAACAACATCAGGTGTAGGATTAAATACCTTAAAACCTTTGTTGAGATTTGGATGGGAAGTTATAGCGGTAAACCGATCAAATAAAAGGGCAGTAGAAGTAGCTCAGCAATCCTTAACAGATTCCGAAATGAAAAATATTCATTTTATAGAAATTAATTTATCTGATTTAGACGATGTAAGAAATGGTTGTAGTGAGATATTGAAAAAATTTGAAAAACCCATAAATTCTCTTATTTGTAATGCTGCAGTTTATAAACCAAGATTACGGAAGCCTGAAAGATCTCCTCAAGGATTTGAAAATTCTATGGCAGTTAATCATTTTGGTCATTTTCTCTTGATTAATCTTCTTCTAGATAATATTTTGTCTTCTGAGAGAGAAATTGATTTTAATGGTAGAACTACTAAATTCAAGCCAAGAATAACAGTATTAGGAACTGTCACGGCAAATTATTCAGAACTAGGTGGAAGAATTCCGATACCTGCCCCAGCTGATCTTGGTAATTTATCTGGATTTAAAAATGGATTTTTATCTCCTATTAGCATGGCAAATGGAAAAAAATTTAAACCAGGGAAAGCCTATAAAGATAGTAAACTGTGCAATATGGTAACAGTACAAGAGTTATCAAAAAGATTTTCTAAAGAAAGAATAATTATTAATTCTCTATACCCTGGATGTGTGGCCGATACAAAACTCTTTAGAGATACCCCTTGGCTGTTTAGATTTTTATTCCCAATCTTTCAAAAATTAATTACAAAAGGATATGTATCTCAAAGATTAGCTGGAGAAAGAGTCGCTCAAGTAGCTACTTATAAAGAATATGCTAAACCAGCAGTTCATTGGAGTTGGGGCAATCGCCAAAAATTAGGTAGAAAAGCTTTTTCTCAAAAATTGTCTAAGAGAATTATTGATTCAGATATTTCAAGACAAACTTATGAATTAACTAGAAAGTTGGTTGGATTGGCTTAGGGAGTTAATCAAATCCTAATAAATCAAAAATTTCTCTATCTTTTAGTGGAGTGCCCTCAAGTGGTTCCACGTTCTCTAACATGTTTTTAGCGAGAGATAAATATTCATTTTGCACCTCAACTACATCTTCAGTTGGTTCCATTTCGAAAATAGTACACTTTTTAAGTCTTGATCTTCTAATGGCATCAACATCTTTAAAGTGAGCCATAGTTTTTAAACCAGTTCTTTTATTAAACTTATCAATTTGATCTGTATCTTTGGATCTATTTGCTACTACTCCACCTAATCTGACTTTATAGTTCTTTGCTTTGGCTGCAATTGCAGACACAATTCTATTCATTGCAAATATTGAATCAAAGTCATTAGCCGTAACAATTAGACAGTAATTGGCGTGCTGTAACGGGGCTGCAAAACCGCCGCAAACAACATCCCCTAAAACATCAAAAATAACTACATCTGTATCTTCTAGTAAATGATGCTCTTTTAAGAGCTTTACTGTTTGACCTGTTACATAACCTCCGCAACCTGTACCGGCGGGAGGACCCCCACTCTCGACGCACATTACACCATTAAAACCCTCAAACATAAAGTCAGTTGGCCTTAATTCCTCACTATGAAAATCTACTTCCTCCAGAATATCAATGACAGTGGGAACCATCTTGTGAGTAAGAGTAAAAGTACTGTCATGCTTTGGATCACACCCTATTTGTAAAACTTTTTTACCTAATTTTGAGAATGCTGCTGAAAGATTGGAAGACGTTGTTGATTTACCTATACCCCCTTTGCCATAAACAGCTATTACTAATGCTCCTTCTTCAATATTAACTTTTGGATCTTGCTTGACTTGAACACTGCCTTCACCATCAAGAGGTTTATTTATTGTACTTGTCATTTAAAGCTAATTAACTCAATTCATAACTATATTCTTGCAGGTATATGCTTTTTAAAATGTATTTCTCAACAAATAGTTATTTATCAAGATGAAAGATACAAGATATATGTTTATAACTAGATATTTTGACATCATTATTTTCATCATGAGTCAAAATACTCATGCTTAAATAATAACTTTCTTGTAAGGACTAGCCAAAATATGCTTTAGCATCGTATAGGGTCTCGTCGCTAATTTCAGGAAGACCTTTTGAGAGAGCATATTTCTCAGTATTTGATTTAACTTTACCTCTTACAAAAAAGGGAACTTTTATAAGTTCTGCTCTTCCAGAGTCTGTCCAAATAACATTTCCCTTTTTTTGAATATTTATATTACTTCTAGCATGCTGATCTTCTTTATTTTCAGGACCTTTTGTAGCAGTATGACCAAGATGACTCTGATGGCCATCAACGAATTCAAAGTCATGTTTGAACATATCAATAAGATGTTCTTCAAGACCCATCATTAGCGGATGAACCCAGTCGTCAAAAATTACATTTGCTCCTTCCCATCCCATTTGAGGGCTATATCTTGCAGGAACATCTTGAACATGCATTGGAGTACTAATTACTGAACATGGAATCCCAAGTCTTTTTGCGCTGTGTCTTTCCATTTGGGTCCCTAAAACTAATTCGGGGGATGCTTTTTTCATTGCATCTTCGACTTCTAGGTAACTGTTTGTAATTAGTGCTTCTATATTTAAATCCTTAGCTGCAGCTCTTACTTGCCTTGCCATTTCTCTACTGTAAGTTCCCAATCCTACGACCTCAAAACCTAATTCATCTTTGGCAATTTTGGCAGCAGCAATAGCATGGGTACCATCACCAAAAATAAAAACCCTTTTCCCCGTCAAGTAATTTGAGTCAACGGACTTTGAATACCATGGAAGTTTCGACTTGTGCTCTAGTTCCTCTTGATTCGTTAATGGAAGGTCAAGTTTTTCATGAACTTCGTTAATAAAATTAATTGTATTTTTTATGCCAATTGGAATGGTAGTGGTATATTCCATTCCGCAATTACGTTTCAGCCAATCACAGGAAGTCTCAGCAATTTCGTGATAAAGGCAAATATTAATATCAGCATCAGTTAATCTTGCAATATCATCTGGACTTGAACCAAGTGGGGCAACAACATTAGTATCAATACCTTGCTCTGAAAGTATACGCTGAATCTCGATAACATCATCTCTGCATCTAAATCCTAATAATGTAGGACCTAATATATTTACTTTAGGTCTTCGACCTAAAGACTTCCATCTTTGAGGATTAATCTTATCAATTTCGTTTACCTT
>QCUA01000015.1 GCA_003210915.1 Prochlorococcus sp. AG-676-L21
TTTATCAATAGTTTCAGTATTATTTGGTGTTTTTGTTTCTTTAGGTTTAAATTCTATCTCTTCTTCGTATTGAACATTTTTTAATAATTCCAAATTGATTTGATTCTGATTTGCCTCTGCCTGATCCTCTTCTATTAATTCCAAATTGATTTGATTCTGACTTGCCTCTGTCTGATCCTCTTCTGTTAATTTAAATTGATCTTGATTTTTAACAAATAGTTCATTTAAAGATTCAGGTCCAAACCTATGTGCCCATACATTAATTATATTTTCTAACATCAAATGATTATTATCAAAAGATGCTTTTTGGTAAGTATCTTTAAGATGATCTTTTAAAAACATAAATTTATTAATTTAATTTTCTATTTAACAGTGGTCTAATAATAATTAAAGAAAAAACTGTTAAAGAAAATAAAATTGAGATACAACTCTTACAAGTTAAGTCACCATATGGTGCGTGTAAAGCCACCACATCTAAATTCATAGTTTGAGTATAAGCAATCCTGATAGGTTCAATCGCAAAAGTTAATGGATTTAAGGAGGCTAACCACCCTAGCCAATTTGGCATAAAAGAAATGGGTGCTAACGCGGTACTTGCAAAAAGAAGAGGCAAATTTATAACAAAGATAAGAGCAATTAATTCAATATGACCAGGTAAAACAAAAGCCAAACAGAGACTTATTGATGTCACAAAGAGTACTAATAGTATTAATGTTGTAAAAACAATTCCTAACCCATAAAAGTCAGGCCATCCATAACCCAAAACAAATGAAACAATCATTATCACAATACTTTGAACAAAACTCAGAATAGTTATGTAAAAGAATGAGGATAAAACAATAGACAATCTACTCGCGAGAGGTGCGACAAGTAACCTATTTAAAAAGCCAAACTCTCTATCAAACATTAAAGGCAACCCTGAATTCAACGCTCCACTAAAAGCAGTAAAAACAATTAGTCCTGCTCCCAAAAAATTTCCATAAGAATCGACTCCTGGTAGAAAACCTTCAGGAGCTTTTGAGAAAAGAGCTCCAAATAAAAAGAGCCAAATTATAGGTTGCAATATACCCGCTAAAAGAGTTGAAGGTCTTCTTTTTAATTGGATAAATAATCTTTTGGTTAAAGCAACAGTTTCCTGATATAAAAAAAATAAATTATATTGTTTTAATTCCATTATTTAAGAACTTTTAATCGTTATTATAATTAGTTATCAAAAAATTTATTATTTTTATCTCATTGATTGCTTCGATTCTTTTTTTAGATCTCTTTTACCTGTCATTGAAATTTCAGCATCTAATAATGTTTTACCAGTCGCCTGTAAATATACATCATCCAAGCTAGGTTGACTTTGAGCAAGAGAAAAAATTTCAAACTTTGAAAAAGCTAATTCTACTTTTAGTTTTGTGAGCAAATCCTTTTCCTAATCTACTACAAAATTAATTGAATAACCTTGCGCCTTATTTATGATAATCTGACTGATCCCATTGATTGAGGATAAAATTTCACTTATTTTTTTAGACTCTTCATGATTACTAAATTCTCTTACTTTTAAAGTTATTCTATCTCCTCCTAATTTATTTTTAAGTTGAGCAGGTGTTCCTTGAGCTATAACTTTCCCATCATCAATTATTACCAAACTATCGGCTAATTTATCTATTTCATCAAGATAATGACTACTCAAAATAATAGTCATGCCATCATTCTTCAAATCTTTCAAAAGTTGCCAAATTATATTTCTACTTTCAATATCCAAACCAACCGTTGGTTCATCTAATATTAAAACTTTGGGCAAATGTAAAAGGCCTGCAGCCAAATCTATTCTTCTTTTCATTCCTCCTGAATATGTTCCGCATTTTCTATCAATCCAATCATTCATCTCTAATTGATTAATTAATAATTTTATTCTTTCGTATTTTTCCTTTTTATTCATATGATATAAATCCGACTGAAACTCTAATAACTCTCGCCCTGTAAGGATCTTATCGAGAGCAATATCTTGAGCCACATAACCAATCAATTCTCTAATTTTTCTTGGATTTTTAATTAAATTGATATTATTTACAAAAACCTCACCACCATCTGGTTCTACTAAAGTAGCTAGTATTTTTATGAGAGTAGACTTACCCGCACCATTTGGACCTAAGATTCCAAATAATGTACCAGCATTAATTTCCATTGATAAATCTTTTAATGCCTTAATATCAGAATATGATTTTGAAAGATCCGTAATTTGTATATAATTCATCAAACTAGAATTTATCCTCTAATACTTTACATCAATCTAATAATTAAAGTATGCCTTTAATGATAAGAACATTTGCATAGACTGATGTTCAAAATCCACAGAAAGTTGAGTTCTTGAAATCAATAGCAACAGACAAACACCAAACATATAAAGTATTGACCATCTGAATAATCCTTTAGCTTTTTCTAAATCGTCTGGTGAACTTTTCAATCTATTTATTAATTGTAAAAGTCTTCCATTAAAAGGTAAAAGCATTATCAAATAAAGGAGTCCTCCCTCAGGCAAAGCAAAAACACCAAGAATACTCATAAAAACAGTTGCCCATCCGTAGCGAGAAATAGCTTTGACGGTAAACGCTGAACCCTTAACGGAAGGGAGCATAGGTATACCTACAGACGCATAATCATCTTTTAATAAAATTGCAAGAGCCCAAAAATGAGCTGGGGTCCAAAGCATTACCAAACTAAATAACCACCAACCACTAAGTCCTATATGACCGGTGGCTGCCGAAGCTCCTACTAAAGGAGGTATGGCTCCTGCAACACCACCAAAAACAATATTTTGAGTTGTTCTTGGTTTAAGAATTATCGTATATAAAATCACATAACTACATAATCCCAACAATGTTAAACCAGCAGCTAAATAATTTACCCCACTTATCAAAAGCATTGCAGCTGCCAATGTACAAGATACTGCACCTAAAAAAACAGTATTAAATGATAATTTACCTGAGGGTAAAGCTCTATTACTTGTCCTTTTCATCCTCTTATCTAGGTCCATTTCCCACAAACAATTAAGCGCTCCAGCTGCCGCGGCTGCCAAGGCACCTCCTCCTAAAGTACATATAAGCTTAGGAGAGGATAAAGGCCATTCTTCCGTTAATGCCATACCTCCTAAAGTTGTAGCCAGTAATAATGGAATCAACCTAGGCTTGGCAACTTCAAGCCACGCTGGTAGTTTTACTTTTTTTCTTGAAGGTACAACTTGTTCACGAATTGAAGTCTGGAAATTTAAGTTTTCTAAATTACTTTTCATGAGTTAAAACCTACTATTACTGAATTAAATTGTTGATTGATTTTTTTATTTAGGTAAGGATTTCTAAAAATCAATGATGTTAGGGTCGCAATTAACAAAGAGGCATTAAGTTGATGACCAATAACAAAAAGAGGTTCACTTAAATTAGTTCTAAGGCTTAATACTCCTAGAACAACCTGGGAAATTAAAAGCAAAAAAAGTGAGCAAAGGTATCTCCAATTATTCTGGAACAAATCTTGTTTATATATTGAGATAGCCAAAATAAATAAAATAGAAATAGAAATTGGGATAGCAAATAATTTATGAGTATCTAAAATTAAACATTGTTTATTAAAAGATAAGCAGAGATGTGCAGACCAAGTTGATGAAAGCCTTACTCCAATAAAAGATTGAACTAAAGTGAGTATTAGAGGGAAAAATAATAATATCTTCCACCAAGTCAATGATTTATTAGCCCCATTATTTTCTAGATTCTGATTGATGGTTATTGTTGTTATTAGGAGTAAAAAAGCTGTCAAAAGATGAGCAGTAACTGAGTAGGAATTAAGTAAATTAATTACTGTCAATGCTCCAATAGAGCCTTGAACAATTACTAAGAAGACTAATAATGAATAAGTTTTTGGTAACCAATTTGGAAGATCTTTTCTCCAAACTATTGAAAGTATGAATTCAGAAAGAATTAACAGCCCTACTAGGAAAGCATCCAAACGATGGAACCATTCTAGAAAAACTCTTAAATTCATATGATTAAGAGGAAGAAAAGTCCCATAACATAAGGGCCAATCAGGGCAAGCAAGACCGGCCTCCATTACCCTAGTAGCTCCTCCAATAACTATTAAAGCTATTAAGGCCAAAACGCAATGGATTCCCAATTTCAGAAAAACTGACTTGTATTTTGATTGATATATTTCGTTTTTGAACAAATTATTCAAAGTTCTCTTTTCTGCATATTAATTTAGATTCAAATATCAAACATTAATTAAAAGTAAATGTTTAATTTTTAAAATTTATTTGTTTTTTTAATCTTTTTTTCCTGACATAAACCTATAAAAAGTTGTTAATAATACTTCTTTTTTTTTTAAATCTTAAGAAGTTGTGAATTTCAATAATTTTCCATTAACAAACAATGCAAAATTAAAAAAATTGAATATGTTGAAAATATAAATAACATTTTTTACATCAATTGTTAAATAAAAACTTTTATTTAATTCTTATAATTTCCGCTGTATTTGGTATATCTTTTTGGATCGGATTTAATGTTAACTTACTCCCTGCCGAAGCAAGTATAAATGCTCCAATTTATGATGAACTTTTTAAAATTCTTTTTATCATTGGATTAATAATTTTCATAGGAATGACCATAGCCGTTATATATAGTTTATTTAAATTCAGAAAAAGAAAAGATCAATATGGAGATGGGATAGCTTTAGAAGGTAATTTAACCCTAGAGATTGTATGGACAATTATCCCATCTATTATTGTTTTAATAATAGGTTTATACAGCTACAACATTTACGATCGAATGGGAGGTATGAAAGAACTAAATCATAGCCATGAAATGATGACCGCCAACACAGAAAAGATATGGGCTGGAATCAGCCAGGCATCAAATAATGAGGTTGCTAGCAATAATTTATCTGTTGAAGTTTCAGCTATGCAATTTGCCTTTTTATTTAATTATCCGAAAGGGGAATTTATTTCTGGGGAGCTTCATGTTCCAGTTGATCGCAAAGTTTCTATGAAGATGGAATCAAAAGATGTAATTCATGCTTTTTGGGTGCCAGAATTCAGAATAAAACAAGATATTATTCCTGGCCAACCTACGATATTAAATTTCACTCCTACTAAAGTTGGAAAATATCCAATAATATGTGCGGAATTATGTGGCCCTTATCACGGGGGGATGAGAGCTTCAATAATAGTTGAAGAAGAATCTGACTACAAAGATTGGTTTAACAAAAACACAAAAACTGAGGTTAGCTTATGACGATATCAATTGATCCACAGGATAGTAATACCAAAAGTCTTCAACCTAAAGGATGGCTTAGATATTTTAGTTTTAGTCTCGATCATAAAGTAATTGGTATTCAATATCTTGTATGCGGGTTTCTTTTTTATTTAATTGGAGGAACTTTGGCAAGTGCAATAAGAATTGAATTAGCAAGTCCAATGTCGGACTTTATGCCTAGAGATGTATATAACCAAGTTTTAACATTACATGGGACAATAATGATTTTCTTGTGGATTGTTCCTGTAGTAAATGGTGCATTTGGGAACTATTTAATTCCTTTTTACGTTGGAGCTAGAGATATGGCATTCCCAAGATTGAATGCTGTAGCTTTTTGGCTGATACCTCCTTCCGGTTTAATGTTAGTAGCGAGTTATTTTGTTGAAGGGGCTGCGCAGGCAGGATGGACGGCTTATCCACCTTTGAGTATAACCACCCCTCAATCAGGACAAATCATTTGGATAATGAGTGTTTTGTTGCTCGGAGGCAGCTCTATCTTTGGAGGGATAAATTTCATTGCAACAATTATCAAATTAAGGCGACCGGGGTTAAAGCTGATGCAATTACCTATGTATTGTTGGGCGATGCTAGGCACAAGTTTATTAGTAGTTTTGTCAACTCCAGTTTTAGCTGGAACATTAATATTACTTAGCTTTGATATTGTTGCTCATACTGGTTTCTTTAACCCTGTTTTAGGCGGAAACGTAGTTGTTTACCAACATCTATTTTGGTTCTATTCTCATCCAGCTGTTTACATAATGGTTCTTCCGGCTTTCGGTCTAGTAAGTGAAATTCTTCCAGTGCATTCAAGAAAGCCACTTTTTGGATATACCACAATGGTTTTTTCAATAATGGGAATAGTTGTGCTTGGTCTAGTTGTTTGGGCTCATCATATGTTTACAAGTGGTACCCCTCCTTGGATGAGATTATTCTTTACTATTGCGACAGCATTTATAGCAGTTCCGACTGGAATTAAATTTTTTAATTGGGTTGCAACCTTATGGGGTGGGAAAATATCTATCAATAGTGCAATGTTATTCTCATGTGGATTTATTATAAATTTTGTATTTGGCGGTATTACAGGAGTTGCTCTTGCTCAGGTACCTTTTGATATTCACGTGCATGATACATATTTCGTTGTTGCTCACTTCCATTACATAGTTTATGGAGGGACTGTTTTTATTATCTTCTCATCTATATATCATTGGTTCCCAAAGGTCACAGGTAAGTTAATGAGCGAAAAACTGGGGATACTACATTTTGCCATAACTTTTATTGGCTTTAATTTATGCTTCGCTCCTCAACATTGGCTTGGTCTTAATGGAATGCCTAGAAGAGTTGCGGAATACGATCCACAATTTCAATTTGTTAATCAGATTAGTAGCCTAGGAGCTCTCTTAATGGCTATAAGTACTATTCCATTCTTAGTAAATATATTCTTAAGTATTAAAAATGGGAAGGATTCTGGGGATAATCCTTGGAATGCTTTAACTCCTGAATGGTTAACATCCTCTCCCCCACCTGTTGAAAATTGGGAAGGCGAAGCACCTCTAGTTGAAGAACCTTATGGTTATGGCAAACCAATTTCTCAAGAAAATTAATCAAAAAACACCATGACGACACTAGATAGTTCAAAAGAAATTAAAAAAAATGATAGTGATGTAAGTGAACATCATGAAGACTTTAGGATGTTTGGATTAATAACTTTTTTAATAGCAGATGGGATGACTTTTGCTGGTTTCTTTGCTGCATACTTAACATATAAAGCAGTTAATCCTCTACCGGATGGGGCTATTTATGAATTAGAACTTCCTATACCTACATTAAATACAATATTATTGCTTGTAAGTAGCGCGACTTTCCATAAAGCCGGAAAAGCTCTTCTTAAAAATAAAAATTCTGATACTCAAAAATGGTTAATAGTCACTGCTCTACTCGGGATTACCTTTTTAATATGTCAACTATTTGAATATTTCAATTTGCCGTTCGGACTAACGGATAATTTATTTGCAAGTACTTTTTATGCCTTAACAGGCTTTCATGGTTTACATGTAACTTTAGGGACGTTAATGATATTAATTATTTCTTGGCAAACAAGACCAAAGGAAGGAATAATTACTAATCAAAATATGTTCCCATTAGAAGCTGTTGAATTATATTGGCATTTTGTAGATGGGATTTGGGTTATTTTATTTATCATTTTGTACCTCTTGTAATAAAGGATTTATTCTTTAAAAATCTATTTTTTATTAACTTGTATTGCCACAATTCTCATTTTTAGTAAGAATATATAATAAGAAAAAGCTCATATAATGCTTGTAGGAAAAGAACTTCTCGCAAAATCTAAATTACTCAGCAAGAAATCTGAGGACGAAATAGCAAGAGGCTGCGGCTATATAGGTCCAAGTGGAAGAGTCTTAAGAAAAAGTTTTTATAGAGCACTTATTGAAGCGAAGGGTTATAAGTTAAGTAATAGTGGCGCTGGTAGGTCTCGGAACAAATCTTCAAGAGGGAGGCAAGCAGAATTCAAAACAAAAGTTCATGGCAATGGCAACTTATTGATTGGTCATGCCTATACGAAGAAATTAGGATTGGAGCCAGGTCAAGAATATAAAATTGATCTTAAAAAAGATTCTAAAATCATCTCCCTTACGCCCCTAAATTAAGAATATTATTTATTCCAGCCATTCTCCTTAAGCCAATTTGAGGATATTTTTTGTGAAAAGTTTTCTGAATCTATATTGTTATTAAATTTAAGTAGTTTTTCAACATATTTGATTAATGCATCTCCTTCAAGGTTTACACTATCGCCAATTGATAAATTTTTGAGATTAGTGTTTTCCCAAGTATGTGGAATAATTGCGATCGTGAAAATTTCCCCTTCATTCTCAGATTTTGCGATTGTAAGGCTAATGCCGTTAACGCATATGCTTCCCTTATCTACAATATATTTGGAAAATTTTTTATTTTGCCATTTAATTGATAAAAGCCAAGATTTTTCAAGTTTGTCTATATTTTCAACTTTTCCCAAACCATCAATATGTCCACTCACTATATGGCCCCCAAGACGATCCGAGATACGGAGAGCAGGTTCTAAATTAACTACTTGATTAATACTAGATTTTTGTCCTAAAGTAGTTTTTTTTAAAGTTTCTTCACTTACATCTACTTTAAATTGATTATTTGAAATCTCTTTTACAGTTAAGCAAATTCCATCAACTGCGATACTATCTCCTATATGCATATCAAAAGGCTGATCCAGAATTTCAATAATTAAAAAGTTTTTTTCTTTTTTAAGTTTTCCTATTGACTGAACTATTCCTGTAAACATAACTTTAAATAAAGATTATTTGAAAAACTATTATTAACTTTGATTTACTTTAAAACATTTTCTACTATAAATAAATTAAAAAGTTATTAAGTAGGTATTAATCATATAAAGATGACAATTAATTCTAAGAAAAGATCATTTGGAAAAGCGTGCGATGTAAGTTTGTTTACTTTAGGAACGATGAGAGCGACAGAAAATCTTGATAAAATGTATTACCTTATCAAAAGTGCTCATGATGCGGGCATTAATCATTTAGAAACTGCTGCTGCTTACGGTAACTCTGAAAAACTGATCGGGGAGTCATTAAAGGAATTAGAAACTTCCGAAAATATATTTAGGAAAGAATGGATAATTACTACCAAAGTATTACCTAAAGGAGATTTTAATTATCTAAAAGAGAATTTCGAAAATTCACTCAAAAATTTAAAGCTAAAGAAAATAAATAATCTTGCGATCCATGGAATAAACTTAGAGGAGCATTTAGATTGGGTTCTAAATGGAGAGGGGGGAAAGTTTTTAAAATGGGTAATTAAAAAGGGCTTGGTTGATCAAGTTGGGTTCAGTTCACATGGCAATTATAGACTTATTAAAAATGCAATTAACTGTGAAGTATTTAGTTTTTGCAATCTTCACTTACATTTTTTAGATCAATCAAAAATAAGCCTTGCACAACTAGCTTTAAAAAAACAAATGGGTGTATTAGCAATATCTCCTGCTGATAAGGGTGGAAAATTATATGCTCCAAGTGAAACTTTATTAAAAGCATCTGCACCATATCATCCTTTGGAGCTAGCTTATAGATTTTTACTATCAAAGGGAATCACAACTCTATCTTTAGGAGCTACAAAATTTGAAGATTTTAAAATTGCAAAAAAGCTTATAAACTCAAGTCAAAAACTTACATCTTCTGAAATTAGTGCATTAGAAAATATCGAAAATTTTGCAAATGAAGAGTTAAAGTCTTCAAAATGTGAGCAATGCAGATCTTGCCTACCATGCCCAAGTGAAATTCCTATTCCTGAAATACTTCGTTTGAGAAATATATCTATTGGGTATGGCCAATTAGAATTTGCTAAAGAAAGATATAATTTAATAGGAAGGGCAGGCCACTGGTGGGAGGAAAAAGATGCCTCATTTTGCTTAGATTGCAATGAATGCATTCCAAAATGTCCTAGTAAATTAAATATTCCAGCTTTATTAAAAGAAACTCACAAATTATTAATTGAAAAGCCTAAAAAAAGATTATGGGGTTAATGATTAATTCCACAAATTTTCTAGACTTAACTTCTCTTCATTATTTAGAGGTGAAAATGACCAACTATTTTCCCAACAATTTTTAGATGGACCATAATTATTATTTTCAATTTTGATATTGTATTTATCCTGAGAATATTCATTTTGAAAAGGTAAATACCAACCTTGATTAGCTAACTCATCGACAGTAGCCCTTTTTTCTAAAGACTTAATCCAATCAGTTAATACTTTATTATTAATTTTTGATTTAGTTAGAAGAAAATTCCACATTAAAGGAACACCTTTATTTGGGAAAACCATCGAAAGTCTTGAATCAACTCTCATATATTTTTGGCATAGTGAAAAGGGGATAATCGCAACAGATGCATGAGAATTAATTAACCAATTTATTGAATTTTTATCCTCAAATAACATTGCTTGTTCTTTAAGTTTGTTCAGTGAATTTTTTACGCTAATTCTTTTTGAAATTGAAATTAATATTCTCGGACTTTGAGGGAAGATAACTTTTCCTTTCAACTTCTCTTCAAGAAGAAAATCCCAAGAATTACTAGCTTCATAAACTAGATCTTTATTATTTTTTATAATTACTGCATATGGAACTACACCTATCGGAAATAATTTATCACGTTGATATTCTTGAAAACTTTTTAAAAAATCTCTCGATCTATTATCTAATATATCATTTAAAAATAAATTATTTATGTTTTGAAAACTTGCAAAATTAATACTATCGAGCCATCCATCGTTAATCAAAATAAAGTCTGATTCAGTTAATTTTATTTTATTTTTTTCTAATTTAAGCTTACTAAAATTAATATTTTCTTTTTGCCAAATCGCAGGTAATGTATCTTTAAAAGATTTTGGATAAATTGAACTTTGAAAACCAATTTTAAATTTTTTTAAAGAATTACTACATGAATTTAAAAAGAAAAGGAGAGATAGTTTTCCGTAATTAATAAATTGCCTTCTTGTAGGATATTTTTTAAGCATTTAACAATCCTTATTTAAGGAAATTTGACCTAAATCCTTCATTCTTTGAAGATTAATTTGACACCTTGAAACTATTTCTTCATTACTAAAACCCTTCAGAAAGGCAAGAATCGACATCCCACCAGCTCCAACTCCCTCTTTCACATAACCTATTTCATAATCACTCAATTCTTTACATTTAGATGATTTGAAATTTAGAGGACTTGCTAATCCTAATAAGTTTACATTGTGTTTTTCAGTTATTAAATCTAATAAATCACCCAATAAATTATCTTTAACCAACCATCCAGTAGTGGCTATAAAAACGAAATCAATGAATTCCTGTTTTTCTTTAAAATCGATAAATTCCAACGCAAGTAAAATTACAGCTAACATTTGGCTTCCTCCAGATAATACAACAGATTGCTTAGCTAATCTTGCTCCAATCAATAATCCCAGAGAGAAGGCTTGAAATGGATCTCCCACTGAAGAAATAACATCTAAAGAGTCAAAATTATTTTTTAGATTTGCTTTTAAAAGACCAGCTTTAATTACTTTTGTTTTTAAAATCCTAGGAACATTAATCAAACTGCTTCCTATTAAATTAGTAACATTTAAACCAAAAGCTTCCATTACTGCCTGAGCAGTTGTAGTTCCTCCTGGTACAGATTCTGAGACAAATATGGGTTGTTTCGTAGATTTTCCAATTTCTAGTCCTTTTTTATAAAGACTCAAAACTCTCTCTTTATTCATAGATTTTCCAGTAGTCAAGCATTTAGCTGGGCCTACTAAATTATTTTCCACCGTTAAATGATTAAAGTAAGGTTTTTCTTTTATTCCTATAGGAACAACTATTGGATTTACACGTATAAGTTTTCTACATACATAGCTTATTAATGCAGGAGTTACTCCAGCATTTAAAAAGGGTAATTTATATTTATGATCTTTCGAGGCACCAAAAAGAAGAAACTCAGCATCTGCTAAGGCAGTTCTCCTTCTAGCTTTTGAATCAATTCCTGCTGCGGATATACCTTGAATTTGAGATGTATCTGTTCCTGCAATCACAAGATAGAAAATAAAATTATTAATTTCTTTTTTAAGAGTATCTACCCTTTCAGAAAATAATTTTTGATTTACTTTACTTCCAAATAACTTAATTCCTAAATACGATTTCTGCATTATTTAATTTTATATCAAAGACCTAGATCAACAAATCCATTAATTATTTTTGGAGGATCAGGAATATTTGAATTCAATCTAGGAAAAAGAGAATATGCGAGTATATGTATAGTTAAAACATAGATCATTTCTTGAAAAATTATTAATAAAATTGCAACTATTTGGATAATTGTGATCGAAGGTGAGAATGGTAAATTAAATAATGCAATGAATTTATCTATGAGGCCATAACTGGCTCTTGTAATTATTATCCAAAGATTATCCCCAACTAAAGTTGATAATGCAAATACCCTTATCAAAAAACCAAGTGTCCCAAGAACAAAACCTACACTCCAACTAAGCCACCAATTTTTTTCCTTAAACCAAGACCAGCCTAGCCAAAAAGCTAACATCCCATATGGGAATAAAAATAAAGTCCCTCTAATTGGACCCATAAGTATCAATAACAAAAAAAATTGTATTATTAGACCTTCAACCGCAGTTTTGGTTCCTCTTCTCAAATGCAACAAGACTAAAGGGAGAGGTAATATTAATCTCAACAATGCTCCGCCTATAGGTAAATAATATAAAGCGATCCAAAGTAATGAAGAAAGAGAGGCTAAATATGCAGGTTCAATTATATTAAGTGCTTCATTTTTTTTTGAAAATTTCATACCGAATTTTTTATAAATATTTAATTACTTTTTAAAGTTTTATTTATTGGATCAAAATAACGTTCAATCTTTTCTATTTCAAAATTTACATCAGAATTTCTTAAAATAGTTCTTAAATCTTCAGTAGGATCTTTTGGATCTACATTTTTTAAAATAAAAATAATTTTGTATGATTTAGGCTGATATTCTCTATTTTGAAAGGATTTATTTTTTGGAGAAATTTTTTTGTTGTTTTTTATTTTCTTCTCAGACTTTTTAAAAACCTTATTTTTTAAATTATTTTTAATATCTTCTTTTATTAATGCCTCTTCAATATTTTTATTTTTTTCTTTAGTTCCCCCTGACTTTATAACAATCTTATTCTTTAGATTATTTTTATCATCTTCTTTTGTTTTTTTCTCCTCAATATTACTAAAACTAGAATCAAGGAAATTTCCAATTCTTCCTCCGGAACAAGATTGCAATAAAATCAATATAATTAAAACAAAAAATTTATTTTTTATAAAACCCATATTTATTTTTTACTTTTTTTATTCTTTGAGATCTTTTTACTAATTACTTTATTTTTTTTGAAACCAGAGCTCTTTTTATCTTTCATTTTCTCTTCTAATAAAACCAAAGCATTATCAAGTGTAAATTTTTCTATATCAGTATCTTTAGGTAAAGAAACATTTGTTTTCCCACTCTTTATATAAAGTCCATATCTTCCATTTAAAATCTGAATTTTATCGTTTAATTCTTTAGGTTTTCCAAAATCCTTTATTACTTCTTGTCCTCCTCTACCTAATTTTGGCATCGCAAGGATTTCTAATGCGCGCTTAAGATCAACCTTAAAAACATCATCTTCTTTTTTTAAAGATCTATTTTCAGAATCATCTTCATTTTTTATCCATTTGATATATGGACCAAATCTTCCCCTATCTACCTCAACAATTCCACCTTCAGGATGTTCTCCAAGAAGTTTTGGTAAGCTTAATAGTTCTAGAGCTTCCAATAAAGTTAAGTCATCAGTTTTTAACTCTTTTGGTAAAGAGGCCCTTCTTGGCTTGGCTTTATCTTCTTCAGTATTTCCTAACTGAACGTAAGGACCATAAGGGCCAAATCTTAAAAATACTTGCTCACCTGTTTTTGGATCAGTTCCAAGATCTGAGGGGCCACTAAGAATTTGATCAACTTTCTTTTTGTCTAAATCCCCAGGAGTAATATCCATAGGAAGATTACCTTTGGCCTGTATTTCATTTCCTGATTCATCTATTTTTACCCCTTCAAGCCATGGTCCATTAGAACCAATTCTGACTACGCAAGGCAAGTCATCAAAATCAACTTGTCTATATGCTTTTCCATCAATGTCACCTTCAGTTTTCTGAACTTTTACCTCAAGACCATTTTTACCTTTATAAAAAGTTTCTAAATATGGAAGCCACTCAAGATTACCTGAAGAAATTTCGTCCAATGAAGATTCCATTTTTGCAGTAAATGTAGTATCAACTAGATCAGGGAAGTGTTCTTCTAATAATGCCGTAACAGCAAAAGCTGTGAATGTAGGTGACAAGGAGTTTGAAGAAATATTTGCATAGCCCCTATCTACAATTGTTCCAATAATACTTGCATAAGTAGAAGGTCTTCCTATTCCCTCTTTTTCTAAAACTTTGACTAATGCAGCCTCAGTATATCTAGCTGGAGATTTGGTTTCATGATAAGTAGCCTCTTTGCTTTCAACTTCTAGAACAGACCCTTGAGTTAAATTAGGAAGAATTACTTCTTGCTGTTCTAATGATGCGCTTGGATCATCACTACCTTCTACATAAGCTCTAAAAAAACCCGCAAAATCTATACTTTTTCCGCTTGACTTAAATAATCCTTCCCCAACTTCTATTTCAGCATTAATCATTGTTAATTTTGCTTCTGCCATTTGACTGGCAACAGTTCTTTTCCAAATTAGTTCATATAAAGAAAGATCTCTTCCTGACAAGTCTGTATCATTTGGAGTTTTAAATACTTCTCCAGCAGGCCTAATAGCTTCATGTGCTTCTTGAGCATTCCTAGCATTTGAATTAAATTGACGAGCTGAGCTTGATAAATATTCTTTCCCATATTTTGAATTTACACATTCTCTCGCCGCTCTAATCGCTTGTTCAGAAAGATGTACTGAATCAGTTCTCATATATGTAATGAAACCTTTCTCATATAAGCCTTGAGCACATCTCATTGTTTCTCTTGCAGATAGTCGAAGTTTTCGATTAGCTTCCTGCTGCAAAGTACTAGTAGTAAAGGGTGGAACAGGCTTCCTAATTGTAGGTTTTTTTTCTACTTTTAAGACTTTCCACTTTTCCTTGGATAAATTTTTGAGAAGACTCTTTGCCCTGTCTTCGGTCAAAATTAAAGATTTATTACCTTTTTTTAAGTTACCTGTCTTTTCATCAAAATCAGAACCATTGGAGATTTTTTGGTCATCTAGACTAAATAACTTAGATTCAAAAGAAATATTATCTTTAAGCAAAGAGGCTTTTAATCCCCAGTAAGAGGCTTTTTTAAACGCTCTCCTTTCTCTTTCCTTCTTAACAAGCAATCTTACTGAAACAGACTGAACACGACCAGCAGATAGTCTGGGAGCTACTTTTTTCCATAGTAATGGAGAAAGTTCATATCCAAAAAGCCTATCAAGAATTCTTCTCGTTTCTTGAGCCTGGACTAATTCCATATCAATTTCTCTTGTCTCATCAAGTGCCTTATTAATTGCCTTTTTAGTGATTTCATGAAAAACCATTCGCCTAGTTGGGATTTTTGGTTTAAGAATTTGCATTAAGTGCCAACTTATACTCTCTCCTTCCCTATCTTCATCAGTTGCTAGTAACAATTGAGTAGCATCTTTTAAAGCATTTTTTAAATCTTTAACAACCTTCTTCTTTTCCTTTGGGACAATATAAAGTGGTTCAAAATCTTCTGTAGTGTTTACACCTATCCTTGACCATTTTTCTTTTTTAACTGATGCAGGGATTTCAGCTGCTCCTTTTGGAAGATCTCTTACATGTCCCATGGAAGCTAAAACTTCATAATTAGAAGGCAAAAACTTTCTAATAGTTTTTGCCTTTGTGGGACTTTCAACAATAACAAGTGTGTGATCCAAGGTCTATTTCGATAAAATTAGTGTTTTTTTAATCAATTAGGGCATATTATGATGTATTGAAACCCTTTAAGCAATGTTGCTCGAAGATTTCAAAACTTATACCCACAAATTATAATCAAGTAAGTTTAACTCTTACATCCTTACAATCAAACATTCAATTTAATTAAGTGCAGAACGAAATCTTTACAATTAATTTAAATGCTCAAGCAATTATTCCAGAAGCTTTCATTTTGCTTGGTATTGTTGGAACTCTTCTTGTGGATCTTGCTGGCGAAAAAACTGCCTCAAGGTGGGCACCAGTTATTTGTTACATTTCATTAGGCAGTTCTCTTATAAGTCTCGCTTTACAGTGGAGTAGCCCTGTAAATAGTGCATTCCTAGGCTCTTTTAATTCAGATAATTTAGCTATTGCATTTAGATCAATTATTACACTATCAACTCTAATTTCCTTACTTATTAGTTGGCGTTACACAGAGCAAAGTGGAAGTCCAATTGGGGAATTCGCTGCAATAGTCTTATCAGCAACTTTAGGAGCTATGCTTTTGTGTGGATCTACGGACCTCGTAAGTGTATTTATATCTTTGGAAACTTTATCAGTAGCTAGTTATTGTCTTTCTGGTTATCTCAAGAGAGACCCTAGGAGTTCAGAGGCCGCTTTAAAATATCTCCTGGTTGGATCAGCTGCCGCTGCTGTTTATTTATATGGCTCCTCATTCCTTTATGGTCTTAGTGGTTCCACAAACTTATCAACCATCGGGGTAGAGATAATAAATAAACCATCATTTATTACATCCTTATCACTAGTATTTGTCTTATCAACTGTTGCTTTTAAGATTGCTGCAGTTCCTTTTCATCAATGGACACCTGATGTTTATGAGGGATCCCCAACACCTGTAGTAGCTTTTTTATCTGTAGGATCTAAGACTGCCGGATTTGCTTTTGCAATAAGAATTTTAAGCACTACTTTTTCTTCTTTCGATGAACAATGGAAACTATTATTTACAATTTTAGCAATCTTGAGTATGGCCCTAGGAAATATTGTGGCATTGGCCCAAACCTCAATGAAAAGAATGTTGGCTTACAGTTCAATTGGTCAAGCGGGATTTGTAATGATTGGAATAGTATCTGGAACACAAGATGGTCTTTCATCAGCTGTTTTATATTTAGCTGCATATTTGTTTATGAATCTAGGGGCTTTTTCATGTGTAATACTTTTTTCACTCCGAACTGGATCAGATAGAATTTCAGATTATTCAGGCCTTTATCAAAAAGATCCTTTAATTACTTTAGGTCTGAGCCTATGTCTTCTTTCTCTTGGTGGGCTTCCGCCTATGTTAGGTTTTTTCGGGAAAATATATTTGTTTTTTGCAGGTTGGGCTAACCATCAATACCTTTTAGTAGTAGTCGGATTAATAACTTCAGTAATTTCAATTTATTACTACATCTCGGTTATAAAAATGATGGTAGTAAAAGAACCACAAGAAGCTTCTGAAATAGTTAAATCTTATCCTGAGATCAAATGGAATATTATTGGATTACCACCACTTAGAATTGCATTATATACTTGCATAGCTGTTACAGCTTTAGGAGGAATACTTTCTAACCCTCTTTTCAAATTAGCTAATTCAGCAGTATCAGAAACTCCTTTTTTACAGGATATATTAGCGACAACAAATAATGTTCTTTAAAAGAGTATTAATAAATGACTAAAAAAGTTGCGACCTTAGAAAAAGTATCAAAAATGTATGGCAAAGATGAACTTATCGTAAAAGCCTTAGATAATGTGAATTTAGAAATTTATAAAGGGGACTATTTGGCTGTTATGGGCGCAAGTGGTTCAGGTAAAAGTACTGCAATGAACATTATTGGCTGTCTAGACAGACCATCTCAAGGCGTTTATAAATTAAATGGAACTCCTGTTGAAAATTTATCTGATGATGAATTAGCTGAGTTAAGAAACCAAAAATTAGGATTTGTTTTCCAACAATTCCACCTTCTCTCAGACGCTACAGCACTAGAAAATGTTCTTTTACCGATGATTTATGCAGGAGTAGATCCTATAGAAAGAGAAAAAAGAGCAAAAAATGCACTAGACAAAGTTGGACTTTCTGAGAGAGTAAATAATCGTCCTAATCAATTGTCAGGAGGGCAACAACAACGTGTAGCTATTGCAAGAGCAATTATCAATAATCCTGCAATTTTATTAGCCGATGAACCCACTGGCGCTTTAGATTCAAAGACGACAGAAGATGTATTAGACCTTTTTGATAAACTTCATGAATCAGGTATAACTATAGTTTTAGTAACGCACGAAGATGAAGTTGCAAGTCGGGCAAAGAAAATAGCAAAGTTTAAAGATGGGAAAATAATTGAATTAAAAGTTAAATAAATTTAAAACCTCGTTAATATTTTCTCCTGGATTCCATTATAAATTCTCAAATTCCCATTATTATCTACCTCTTTTATTAACCAATCATTTGAGTTATATCCTCTAGGTAAATATTTTTTTGTAAGATATTTATTTGCGTTTTTAATAATATATTCTTTTCTATGATTACATTCGACTGACTCATGAATAGTTTTAAGGATTTTTGCAGTCCAAACATGTTCACATATATTTTTAGTATTAAGTATTTCAGATAAAGCAATACCCTCTAATGGAGTTTTATTTAAGAAATTCATGCCGATACCTATCCTTAAATAGATAATTTCTTTCCCTCTTGTTATCACTCTGGGTAAAAATCCAATTAATTTTTTTGAATTAAAAAAAATATCATTTGGCCATTTTAAATCGACTTTTATAGATTCCTTATTCAACATTTCACATAACTTAATTGCAAATGACAGACTAAATATCTCACTTGAAAATTTTGAGGTAAAAATTGGATAAGCCGCACTTAGCCATATTCCTCCTTTAGGAGAAATCCATCGTCTTGAATTCTGACCTGTTCCTAAAAATTGTTCTTTAGCTACTATTGCTCTTGGTTTATATCTTTTGATTGGAGAATCTTGGAGCCAGTTTGTTAGTTCGTATTCAGTACTTTTACATTTTAATTTGTATTGAAGTTTCCAATTAGGACAAACTCCCTGGATTTTTTTGTAGTAATATGCAGTCTTAGCTACTGATCCTAAAACTTTCACAAATCCTTAATATAAAAAACAGGCAATCTTGACAAGATTAAATTATCTTAACTCTTATAACTTTAATTATATCAATTGAATAAAAGATATTTACCAATATTGAATAAAAGATATCCATCATCAATGAGAAATTGTATTGATAATTTCAAAAAATCATGGAAAGACTTAGATAAACTATCCAAACTAACTGAGAATTGGGAAAAGTTAATTGGTCTGGAACTATCTAAAGCATGTAAGCCCTTAAAAATTGAACAGAAGACTCTTATTATTGCTGTAAATCATCCACAATGGAGGCAGGCACTAATTTATAACAAACATAGATTAAAGGAGAGTATTAGCGGATTTGGAATAAATTTAAATGAAATAAAGATAATTCAAAATTATGAAGTCAAAAGCTTAGATAAAAAAGAGATTAATGCAAAAACTGTCTGGGAAAATCATCCGAGCAGAATAAAGAATAATAATATGGTTATTTGCAAAATATGCAATAGTCCTGCACCAGAAGGTGAGATATCAAGATGGGGGAAATGTACTTTTTGTTGGAGAAAAAATAATTAAGATGAATTTTATTTTTCTAATATTAATATTCCCATTTGATTGAAAAAAATAGTCCTATATTCAACTTTCTTAAACCCTACTCCTTTTGCAATTAGCATAAGTTCGTTTCCCTTTGGAAAATTTTTTATACTATTTTCAATATAAGAATATTCTTTACTTAATCTAAAAATTTTTGAAATTGGGACCACAACAAATCTTAAATATATTTTTTGAAACAAATCAGCTATAGAATTAAATTTAGAATGATTAAAGTCAAGAAAACCAGCTCTACCAGTATCACTTAAAAGATTAAAGACTTTTTTTAGTCCTTTTTCCACATTGACCAGATTTCTTAAACCATAAGACATACAAATTCCATCATAATTTTTTAAATCTTCATCTATTTCTAAGATATCTTGCATCTCCCAAGAGATAAATTTATTTTCAATCAATTTCGACTTTTCCATTGCAATATTTAAAATTTCTTTTGCACTATCTATCCCAGTAACACTTCCATTGGGCCTAACTTTTTTAAAAATTAAAAATGATAGATCCCCAGTCCCACAACATAAATCAGCCCAATTTTCTCCATCAATTGGTTTTAATAAATCAACTAATGTCTTTTTCCAATATTTGTGTAATCCAAGACTAAGCAAACTATTTAAAAAGTCATAACTACAAGAAATTTTATTAAAAATAGTTTTAACCTCATTAGTTTTTTTATATCGCATATTTAAATATTTTTAATTAATGATAAATTATTTTTTTAATTAGGTCTCATTGGTAGTTTCTTTTCAATAAGAAAAGATTTTATTTCATCTATAGTAAGTTTTTTATCATGCAGTAAAGATGCTAAAAGTGCTGCAGAGGCTTTACCTTTGCTAAAAACATCATAAATATCTTCTACTGAGCCTGCCCCCCCAGAAGCGATCACAGGGATATTAACTGCATTTGCAACTGTTTGAGTCAATGATAAGTCGTATCCATTTTGTGTCCCATCACCATCCATTGAAGTTAATAAAATTTCTCCAGCCCCTAATTCCTCAACTTTTTTTGCCCAACTTATTACATCTAAACCAGTATTCTCTCGCCCACCCTTAATATATACTTCCCATTCATTAGATTTACTAATTTTTTTCCTTGCATCAATAGCAATAACAATACATTGTGTTCCAAAATTTGCAGAGCTCTTGGAAATTATGTCTGGATTTTTAACTGCAGAAGAATTTAAACTTACTTTATCTGCGCCTGCTCTTAAAAGATCATTAATTGAGTTGATCGAATTTATTCCACCACCAACAGTAAATGGAATTTTAACTGATTTCGCTGTTCTAGAGACAAGATCAACTAATGTTTTTCTATTTTCCACACTAGCTCTTATATCTAAAAATACTAATTCATCCGCTCCTGCTTCTGAGTATTTACAAGCTAATTCGACAGGGTCACCAGAGTCTCTAAGGTTTACAAAATTAACACCTTTAACTACCCTTCCATTAGCTACATCTAAACAAGGAATTAAACGAAGAGCTACCATTTTAATAAAAATTGTCCAAAGGCTGTTAATCTTGCATAATAGCTTCCATTTTACCTCTTATGGCTGAAACTAAATTATTACCCAAAATTGGTAGTAAAGTTAAAATTAACATTAACAAAGTTAAAGATAGATTACCTGCAAAGCTAATTGATCAAATATCATTAAACCCAAGAGTGGTAACAACTGGATATAAAATGACCGATGGTAGAAGTATCGGTATTACTGTTAAATTACAAAATGGAGAGGAAAATTGGTTTTTCCCTGAAGAAATTGAGAAAGGTTAAATATTAAAAGTGAATGATCCAAAACAATTATTAGGAATTAAAGGGGCTTCAGAGACTTCGAGTATTTGGAAACTACGTATACAATTAATGAAGCCAATCACATGGATCCCCTTGATTTGGGGGGTAATCTGTGGAGCTGCCGCAAGCGGAAACTTTCAGTGGACAATAAGTAATGTTTTAGCCTCACTAGCATGCATGCTCATGAGCGGACCACTTCTAGCAGGTTATACCCAAACTATTAATGATTTTTTTGATAGAGAAATTGACGCTATTAATGAACCTAATAGACCAATACCTTCTGGAAAGATTTCGATTAAGGAAGTAAAAATACAAATTTGGGTATTACTTATTGCTGGTTTAGTAGTCTCTTTTTTATTAGATTTATATGCAAAACATAGTTTTCCCTCTGTCTTTCTTCTGGCTTTAGGTGGGTCTTTAGTAAGTTATATCTATTCTGCTCCTCCTTTAAAATTGAAGCAAAATGGATGGCTAGGAAATTATGCTTTAGGAGCTTCATATATAGCTCTCCCATGGTGGGCAGGACAAGCCTTATTTGGGAAATTAACTATTGTTACTGCATTACTAACTCTTGCTTATAGTCTTTCTGGACTCGGAATAGCAGTTATAAATGATTTCAAAAGTGTTGAAGGGGATTCAAAACTAGGATTGAATTCGTTACCTGTAATATTTGGAATTAAAAAGGCTAGTAGAATAAGTGCAGGTCTCATTGATATTTTTCAATTAGCAATGGTTATCGTATTAATTGTTATTGGACAACATTTAGCATCAGTAATTTTAGTTTTACTGGTAATTCCTCAAATTACATTTCAAGATATGTGGTTACTAAGGGACCCGTTAAAATTTGATGTCAAATACCAGGCAAGCGCCCAGCCATTTCTTATAACTGGAATGTTAGTAACCGCTTTAGCAATAGGACATAGTTTTTTAGTAGCTTAAAGTGAATGGAATAAAATATAAATATTTTATTTTTAGCTCATCAATATTTATTTTCTTTGTCATATTTTTCCCCATACTTAATTTAATTAGGATTACTTTAAATTTTGACCCACTTAATATAAATACTTCAAAATCAATACCCTATTCTTATGAAATATTCTCTTCTGATAATCAAATATTAAGAAAATTAAGTCGAAAATTTGATGTTCTTGATAATACAAATGAAATACCATTTTTTCTAAAGTATTCTTTTATCTCTGGTGAGGATAAAAGATTTTTTAACCATAATGGCATTGACTTAATAGGTTTATCAAGAGCCTTTATTAGTAATATTCAGAGCGGATACTTTAAAGAAGGTGGAAGCACTATTACTCAGCAAGTAGCAAGATTAATTTTCTTAAATAATGATTTAAGTTTTCAAAGAAAAATTAAAGAAATAATAATTTCCTTAGTATTAGACTTGAAATTCAGTAAAAATCAAATTTTAAAATTATATTTAAATAATATTTATTTAGGATCAGGAGCTTATGGTATTAATGAAGCCTCCCAAGTTTATTTTGGAAAACTTATAACGGAATTATCATTATCTGAAATTGCCTTAGTAGCTGGGTTAGCACCTGCTCCCTCAATTTATTCGCCTTATGAAAATATCGATTTAGCTATTAAAAAAAGAAATAAAATTTTAAAAGATATGTATATTGATGGCTACATATCTTTAGACGAGAGAAATGAAGCCCTTATGGAAAAAGTTAACTTAAATTATTCAATAAATAATAAAGATTCTAAAGATAATTTATTAGTAAATTTCATACTCAAGGAAACAAATAACAAAATTAAAAATCATAAAAAGTATAAATTTTTAAGGATAAAATCCAGTATCAACAAAGATTGGCAGGAAATAGGACAAAAAATTTCTAGGTATATAGGGCCTAATAATATTGAAACAGCACTGGTATCAATAGAATCCAATAGCGGTTTAATTAGAACAATGATAACCAGTAAGAATCCAATAATAAACGAATTTAATAGAGTTACCTCAGCCATAAGGCCTTTAGGTTCAACTTTTAAAATTATCCCCTATACTGCAGCATTAAAAGAAGGTATAAAATTAAGCGATAAATTCGAAGATTTACCCAAGTGCTGGAAAGATTATTGTCCCAAAAATTTTTCTGAAATTTATCAAGGTAAGATATCTTTAATAGATTCTTTTAAAACTTCCTCAAATATAGTTCCTCTAAAAATTTCTAGTAATATAGGCCTTAAAAAAATTATAAATCTAGCTAATTTATTTGGCCTAGGGTATAAACAACAGCTTGAAGAGTTTCTACCATTAGCTATCGGATCTTATGGAGATAGTCTTCTAAATATTACAAATGCCTATGCTGCTTTGAACAGCAATGGAAATCTATATAAGCCAAGCATTCTTGAAAAAATAGAATCAAATAATTATGACTTAATTTGGGAAAACAAATTTATTCATGAGAAGATATTAGATTCTAAAGTGAACAAAAGCCTAAATAATCTACTTGAAAAATCAGTTTCGGAAGGTACTTCGATAGCAGCCTCAATTAAAGGGAAAAGAGTATATGGCAAGACAGGAACATCAGACGGGAACAAGGATCTTTGGTTTATTGGTTCAATTAATAATCTTACTACAGGAGTTTGGATAGGTTTTGATAAAAACAAAGAATCTAAGTTATCTAGCGGTAATGCAGCTTATTTTTGGAAAAAATTCATAAGTAAAATATATGATTTGAAGATCTAATAATAAAATACTTTATTTTTATTTATAAGAAATTTTTGCTGCATAAAATCCATCTCCTGGTTCATCAAATTTCGGTAAGATTTGTTTTTCACTTTCTAATTTTATTTTCTTATTTTTTGACAAAAATCTTTTAATTAGAAAATTATTTTCTTCAGGACATATTGTACAAGTTGAATAAACTAAAGTTCCAGTTCTTTTTAAAAGAGGTAAAATACTTTCTAATAATCTTTCCTGTAAAAGAATTAATTGATTTATTTTATCCTTGCTTAAAGACCATCTTGAATCAGGATTTCTTGCTAAGGTTCCAATACCTGAACATGGTGCATCAATTAAGATTTTATCAAAATAAGAGATGAGATTTGGCTTAACATCAACTAAACTAGTAGCATCAGCTTTCAAAGTTTTAACACTTTTTATATTTAATCTTTCTAAATTTGATTGAAGTATTTTCAATCTTTTTTCTGATCTATCAACAGCTAGGATTTCAGCATCGTCATTAACTAACTGGGCTAAATGAGTTGTTTTACTTCCTGGGGCAGAGCAAGCATCTAGAATCTTTTCCCCTTTCATTGGATTTAAAAGAGGAGCGACCCATTGAGAAGATCTATCTTGAACTACCCACAGCCCATCGCTGTAACCTGGGAGTTTTTTAATAGACCTTGGATTAGAATTTAAAGCGATCCCATTTTTTAATTCGCCGATTGCCGTAGCATTAATATTACATTCAGCAAGTTCATTCAAAAATTTATTTAAATCAGTTTTCATAGAATTAATTCGCAAATCAATTGAAGGTTTTTTATTAAATGCCTTAGCGATATTTTTAGCTTCTTTTATTCCTACCCAATTAACAATTTCTTTTACAAGCCATATTGGTAATGATTGAATAGAAGACAATCTCCTTATTTCATCTGAGGATATTTTTGGGAAATTTTCTTTTTCTATATTTCTAACGGTATTTCGTAATATTGCGTTTACAGTTCCTGTCAAACCTTTTAAATCAGTTTTCTTGGCAACTTCTACAGTTGAAGATATAGCTGCAGAAAATGGTATTTTATCCATTTTTAATAATTGATATAAACCTATATGTAAAAGCCATCTTAGTTTTGGTGGTTGCTTTATATGAGAAAGATTTGATATATGGTCTATCCAAAGGTCAAGAAATTTTCTATATCTAATACATCCAAAAGATAATTCCGTTATGAATGCTATATCTAATGAATTGAACTCATAATTTTTTAGTACTTTTTCTAGAGCATGATCTGAATAAATTCCAGAACTTACTTTTAATAGAATTTCCCAAGATGCTTTTCTTTGAAGGTACCCTTTTATCAATGTATCAAAAACTTATTTAGTTATATATGCTAAATATACTATTAATTATGAATATTGATCTTAGCTATAAATTGAAGTATTAAACCAAATAAAACCAAGAACACCTACTAAGGTTAAATTGAATCCTAAAAATATATACACATTGAGAGAATGAACTTTTTCTCTTGAGAATAAATTATTTTTTTTATTATCTTTCATTTGTAAGTAGTCTAAAAATTTTAAAGAGGTTAAATACGAATCATTATTTAAAGTTACTAAATCAATCATTTCACCATCCTTGAAAGGAATTAATTCTTTTAGGATACTGAATTTCAAATAGAAATTTATTAGCCAATTTAACTTTTAAAAAGTAAAGAGGGGAGTAAAAAATTATTTAAAGATTAATTATTAACCTATATAACTATTAATTTAACACGTGTTGTTAATATTTTTTTATATCATAAGGTTCTCTTAAGTTTTAAAATTGGTTATAAATTTATTTTTTAATTTTAATAAAGATTACTAATAAATCCCTCAGCTATTCTTAAATGACCATTTAACTTTTCGTCACTCATTTTATCTAAATTTCTTGTTAACATTGCTAATCTATACTGTTTTCTAAAATAAGTCTCATTATCTTTTATAAATTTCCAAAATAAACCATCCCAGATTGAACACCAAGGACCACTTTTATAATCAGACATTTTTTTTACATAATTTGAACTAGAAATATAAGGCTTTGTTGAAAAGATACCTCCATCACTAAACTGACTCATTCCATAAACATTAGGAACCATTACCCAATCGTAAGAATCTATAAACATTTCCATAAACCATTTATAAACATGATCAGGATGTATACGACATAAAAGCATAAAGTTACCTATTATCATAAGCCTCTCAATATGATGGCAATAACCGTATTTAATAACATTATTTATTACGGTATCTACTGGATCGATTCCTGTAGTTCCCTTATAGAAACAGTCAGGCATAGGCTTATTATCAAAATTCCAAAAATTAGTATTACGCATTTGGGTCCCATATTTTTCATAAACTAAGCAAATAAATTCTCTCCATCCAACTATTTGTCGAATAAAACCTTCTAGAGAGTTAATAGGAACTTTATTTTTTTCACCATAAGTTAATACCTTATTTATAACTTCTTTTGGAGTCAATAAACCGCTATTTAAAAGAGGGGAAAGTAAACTATGCCATAAAAAAACTTTTTCCTTACTAATTGCATCTTCATAATCGCCAAATAAAGAAAATCTATTTTCTAAAAAATCATGAAGCCAACTATCGGCTTCTTCGAAAGAAGTTGGATATATAAAATTATTACTTTCACCTATAAACTCTATCTGTAAATTAGAAATTATCTTTTCAGCCTTAATTACAAACTGATTTTTTGGTAATTTTGGGATTTCAGGAATATTAATATTCTTGGGTAATTTTTTTCTATTTAATTCATCAAAACTCCATTTACCGCCTTGAGGTGAGCCATCAGAATTCAATAATATATTTTGACTTCTTCTTTGATTCTCATAAAATCTGCCCATCAAGGGTTTTTTGGAATTAGATTTAAAAGACTCTCGTAAGTCTTCATTAGTAATAAACATTGGTGATTGGAAAACTTGTAATTTAAGATTGTTGGCTTCAACAAATCTATTTATCCTCTTCATAATTAAAAAATCATGAGGATTTATAATATTTATCTTTTGATATTTTCCTTGCAAATATTTTGATAAATAATCAACGGTGGAAAGATTATTTTGGTTCTCAATATAAAGAACTTTATGACCTGAATTTTCCAGATAATTTTTGTATGCAAGCATTGAGGCTTTATGGAAAATTAATTTGTTTTTGTGATTAATTGACTTTTGAAATTTATCATTACCAAAAAATAATGTATCTTCTATTATCAAAATTTCACAACTTAACTTCAAGAGTAGACTTTCTCTAAAAAGTTGATTTGGAAATATGATTGATATCTGATTCATACTAATGACTTCCTATTTCTGCATCTATTAGAACAGTATTTAACTTCCTTCCAACAATCTTTCCATTTTTTGCGCCAATTAAATGGCCTATTGCAAACAGGACATATTTTGCTTAGTAAGATTTTCAAAATTTATAATTTTCTTTTATGAGTAGATTTAAATCTAGTCGAATCCTTAAGTTCCATATGTTTTGTTTTTCTTCCAGAAACTCTTTTTCTCCAAACTTTAAATGATTTTGGCTTAAGATTATTTCTCATTATTTTGATAGCATCTTCTTCTTTCAAACCAAATTGGTACTCAATCGCTTCAAAAGGAGTTCTATCTTCCCAACACATCTCAATCAATCTATCTATATCAATAATTTCCATTTTTATTGCTTACATTCAGAAGTACAGAGTTTTTCAATATTTGATCTGCCAGTAATTTTCAGTCTGTATTTTGCCCAATATTTGTAAAATAATCTCAAAACTGGCGCTAGGAATTCAATTTTCAAAGGGTAGTAAACCCACCCTAGCCCTATCAATTCATATGAATATGCTATAACATCTAATCCTTTAATAATATTTCCATTTTCTAAAATTCCATGAAGATTTGACATCGCTTCTGCATATGTGATGTCCTTAAAGAGAATAGGATTATAATTAACATTATTTATATCAACAAAGTCAATTTTATTTAACTTGTCTTTGCTTTTTAAGAAATTAGTTTCTCTAAGACATAATGGACAACCACCATCAAATAAAAAAATTAATTTATTTTGCATCATACCTTTTTATTTAAATATAAAATTTAAATAACTTTTTTGTGGACAATTAAAATTAAAAGCTTTTTAAAGATTTTTACGACCGGTAATGATAGATTTTCAAAAGAAGCTTTATAAACCCTTAATAATTTTTTTCTCTATTTCAATCAAAAATTTCCTATTATATTTACTAATAACCATTGATTAAGGGATACATCAATGGTTTAATTTTTTATTCGTCTAAAAGATGAACTCCTTCTCCAATATCAGGAGCAAATTTACAATACTTTTCAAACACAATTCCAACTCCCCTCATCTTCTCTCCAAGTTCATCATTAAATTGCTTCCATTCTTTTGAGTCGTGTTCTGGTAACGTCCAACCCTGAGCTTCCACCATACTAGTTATAACTGTGTAATCCCATTCAATGTAAGCCATAAAATCTCATCTAAATTACTAAATATTATAGACTAAATAACCTGTTAAATATTCCATAGATTGAATTTAAATTAATATAGAAGCAATCATTTAAAACTTTAAAAATTTATATTTTAAATTATATTTTGTAGAACGAATATAATTAAATTAACTTTAAACATTTTTAGAATGTCAATTTTGCCAAGAAGATTTGAGCGAATAAAAAGTGTTTTAAATTGCAGAATGAAAAACTTAACGGTTCTAGTAGAGGCAGTAAATAAGCCACACAATTTATCTGCGATATTAAGAACATGTGATGCGGCAGGAGTTTTTGAAGCGAATTTTATTTGTGAAAAAGATAACGTTAAAACTTTTAACAGTACAGCTCAAGGTAGTCAAAAATGGGTCACATTAAATAATCATGAGACAACCATTTCTGCAGTATCTGAACTAAAAAAGAAGGGTTTTAAATTATATGGAACAACACTAAATGAGAGATCATCTGATTACAGAAATTTTGACTATTCAGGAAATACTTGTTTTGTTTTAGGAGCAGAAAAGTGGGGGTTAAGTGATCAACTAATTTCAAAAGTTGATGAATCAATCTTCATTCCAATGTCAGGAATGGTCCAATCTTTGAATGTTTCAGTAGCAGCTTCTATTTTACTTTTTGAAGCTATTCGACAAAGAGAAAGTAATAGTTTACTTCCTGTTAATGGAGAAGGTTTAAGTGCAGAAGAATACGAAAAGACATTATTTGAATGGAGTTATCCTGAGTTAGCTTCTATATATAAAAAGTCTGGAAATAAATATCCAAAGCTAAATCAGTATGGAGAAATTAAGGAAGTTGTTAATAACTAAAAAATATTAAAATTAACTTTCAATTCTCAAAAATATTTTCTAGTTCTTCTCCTATAAAAGAAAGACCTAATACTAAAAAAAACATGGCTAATCCAGGGAATAATGCAGTCCACCAGATCCCAGTAGGTATAGCCGCAAGCGCAAGATTAAGATCACTTCCCCACTCTGGAACATTTGCAGGTACTCCTAACCCTAAAAAGCCCAAACTTCCTAATACCAATACAGCATCCGCAGCATTTAAAGTAAGTAGTATAGGTAAAGGAGTTATTACATTTGGAAGTATATATTTAAAAATTATAGTTTTAACATCAGCTCCCGAAACTCTTGCAGCCTCAACATATGTCTCTGATTTTATTAACATTGTTTGATTTCTGATTAATCTAAAATATTGAGGAGAATAAACTATACATAAGGCTATAGAGGCATTAATAATACCTTTACCAAGAACAAAAGCTACTACTACTGAGAGCAAAATAACAGGAATTGAAAAAATAGTATCCATTACAAGTGAAAAGCCTTTATCAAGGATCCCTCCAAAATATCCACTCAATAACCCTAATGGGAGGCCTAAAATCAAAGCAAAGAAAATTGCAAGGAATACAACTTCAATAGCTATAGATGATCCTTGTAAAGTTCTTAAACAAACATCTCTTCCTAATCTATCTGTACCACATAAATGTTTTAAGGAAGGGGGTGCAAATATATCATTACTAATTGATGATAAAGAATAACCAAAAAAGTTATTAGTCTCTAATACTTTCATAATTAATACAATCAAAAGATATGAAAGTACAATTAAAAATCCAGTCCTTCTAATGTTCTGAGCAACTTGATTTGATGAGCTTGAATTCACAAATTTATGATTATTCGAATCAACTAAAATATACCTTTTGTTTCAAAGATAAAATAGCTTTTAGTTTTTAATTTGAAATTAATTACTGATTTAAT
>QCUA01000016.1 GCA_003210915.1 Prochlorococcus sp. AG-676-L21
TAGGCCAACAACATCTCCTTTTGGTGTAATCACAAATACCTCTTCATCGAATAAATCTTCTTTTATAGAGGCTAGATAGTCATTATGGTCTTTCTCATTACCTTCTTGTTGCCAATCTACTAATTGTCTAAGCCAATTAAATCTTTCTGCATTACTAGATGCAGGTGAACCGCCTTCTTTATATTGCCAATGTGCAGCTATTCCGAATTCTGCAATTTGATGCATTGAACTCGTTCTTATTTGAACTTCAATAGGCCTATGTCTGCCGATCACAGAGGTATGCAAGGACTGATAACCATTTGGTTTTGGTAAACCTATATAATCTTTAAATCTTCCAGGAATTGGCCTAAAAGTATCATGAACGACTGCTAAAGCTTTATAACAGCTATCTGAATTGCTAACAATAATTCTTAAAGCAGCAACGTCATAAATCTCGCTAAATTGTTTTTGTTGCCTTTCCATTTTGCTCCAAATACCATAGAGATGTTTTGGTCTTCCCGTAATTTCAAAATTTCCTAAACCTGAAGAGACTAAGTTTTCCTTCATCAAATTTAAGGTAACGTTTAACCTTTTTTCTCTATCACTTCTTTTAACGGCAATTTGATCTTTTAAATCTTTATATTCTTCTGGTTCAAGAAATTTAAAAGCTAGATCTTCTAATTCCCATTTAAATCTATTTATTCCTAACCTATTTGCTAAAGGAGCATATATTTCTCTAGTTTCTCTTGCAATTCTCTCTTTTCTCTCTTCATTAAGCCATTGAATTGTTCTCATATTATGTAGTCGATCTGCAAGTTTAACTAAAACAACTCTTATGTCGCTTGCCATAGCTAAGAACATTTTTCTAAGATTTTCAGCCTGTGCTTCAGTTCTATTATTAAAGTGAATACCTCCTAATTTAGTTACACCTTCTACAAGTACTTTTACTTCTAAGCCAAAATTAACTTCAATCTCTGAAAGAGCAATTCCTGTGTCTTCAACAACATCATGTAATAGGCCGGCAGCTATAACTGATGCACTCGCGCCTATTTCTTTAAGCAGATCTGCAACAGCTATGGGATGAATTATATATGGCTCTCCACTTGCCCGAAGTTGTCCATTATGAGCTTCATAAGCAAGTTTGAAAGCTTTTCCTATAAGATCTTGATTCGAATCATTTTTTTTATTTGATACTTCATAGTTTTCAATAATCTCAAGAAGCCAATTAGGAATATTTATCTCATACTTCAAAGATTCACTTTCATAATTTTTATTTTCAGGCAAAATGATTGTTGAAACTTTAATTTCATTTTTTTCTTTTGAATTCGCAGTTGCCTCAGACATATAATGTTCCTTTAGATTTATTTTATTTAGGACTAGAGAAATTTGCTACAAAATTATGAAAATAAATAAAAGCAAAATTCTTGAAATCAGGAATCTAAATGTCAAATATGGTTCTAATCAGAAATCTACCATAAAAAATTTTACATTAGATTTGTTTAAAGGAGATCACTTAGCAATAATAGGTCCTTCTGGATGCGGTAAAACAACATTTGCAAAAACAATTGTAAATATGCTTCCTGAAGGTTCAATTACTCAGGGATTTATAAAAATATCTGGAGAAGATCTAACTAAAATTGATAAAAAACAAATTCAATTATTTAGAAGAAATAATTTTGGATTTATTTATCAAGATTCCATAAAAAGACTTAATCCTTTAATGACAGTTGGAGATCATTTAAAAGAATTAATCAAAACACACTTTCAAAACTATCCCCCTTTAATTATTAAAGAATTAGTAGAAGAAAATTTTAGAAAAGTAGGAATAGATATTGAAAGATTAGATTCATTTCCTCATCAATTTAGTGGGGGAATGAGACAAAGAGTTTCAATTGCAATGGCTTTAGCTTTGAAACCTAAAATATTAATAGCAGATGAACCTTCAACCAGTCTGGATTCTAAGACTAGTTTTGAAGTAATGAATCAAATTCTTTGTTTATGTGAGAAATCTGGAACTACTTTGGTTTTGATTAGTCATGATATTAATCTTGCAGCAAAGTGGTGTAAAAAAGTCGTGATAATGCATCAAGGATTAATTCAGGAGCAAGGAAATATAAAAGAAGTTTTTAAATCGCCTAAATCAAAAATTGGAGAGAAATTGATAAATGCAGCAAATATATCTTTGAAGCCAAGAAAAATAATTACCTCTACAAATAATGTTGTTTTAGAGGTTAATAATTTAAGACATTGGTATAAACTAAATTCTTCAATTTTCCGACCCAAATGGAATAAGGCTTTAAAAGAAGTAAGTTTTAAATTATATCGAAATGAAGTCCTTGGAATTGTTGGATCTTCTGGGAGTGGAAAAAGTACTTTATGTAGAGCTTTAATAGGACTCTTGAAGGTGAGAGGAGGTGAAATAAAAGTTTATGAAAGAAATTTAGAATTACATAAAAAAAAGTCTAATAATTTTAAAAATATACAAATAATTTTCCAAGATCCTTTTTCAAGTTTGAATCCAAAAATGAAAATCAAGAATATTTTGAAAGATATATTTTTAATTCAAAAAATATCTAATAATTATCAAACTAAAGAAGAGATAAAACTAATTTTAAAAAATTTAAATCTACCTTCAGATCCTGTATTCTTAAACTCCTACCCCAATCAATTGTCTGGCGGTCAATTACAAAGAATTTCAATTGCAAGATCATTATTATTGAAACCAAAAATCCTCATCTGCGATGAAAGTGTAAATATGTTAGATGCATATGTAAAAGTTGAGATACTTGATTTACTTAGAAAGATACAAGAAAAAATGGATTTAACTATAATTTTTATTACTCATGATTTAGGAATTGCAAAGAAATTTTGTAATAGATTATTAGTTATGAATTATGGACAGATTATTGAAGAAGGCGATTCAGCTACAGTTTTTTCTAATCCTAAGAATAATGTTACAAAAGCTTTAGTAAATAGCTCCTTAAACCTTAATTGATTTTTTTAAGACTCTCAATAATTTCTGAAATTCTTGGGGTAATTCTGCTTCAAATTTCATTTCTTCTCCATTTATAGGATGAAAAAGTCCTAGCTCTACAGCATGTAAAGCCTGACCATTCAATTTGCAAGGAAGCTTTTTACATCTTCCATATAAAGGATCACCTAGAATGGGGTGATTGATATGTGCACAATGAACTCTTATTTGATGAGTTCTTCCAGTATCTAGTTTGAATCTCATTAATGAATAATTACCTAATCTTTCTAATAATTTCCAATAAGTACATGCATATCTCCCTGAATTTTCATCAACTACCGCGTACTTCAATCGATTTAGTTTATCTCTACCTATATGTCCAACAATTTTACCTTCTGAAGTATTTGGGACTCCATGAATTACCGCAATATAGTTTCTTGAAGCGATTTTTTCTTTTATTTGTATTTGAAGATTGACAAGTGATTCTTGGCTTTTTGCTACAACCATACAGCCAGATGTGTCCTTATCTAATCTATGAACTATCCCAGGTCTTAACTTGCCATTGATTCCAGGTAAATCTTTACAGTGAAAGAGTAGTCCATTTACTAAGGTGCCTGATTTATGTCCTGGAGCTGGATGGACTATGAGTCCTGATTGTTTATTAATTACAATGATATGTTCATCTTCAAAAAGGATATTTAAGTTTATCTTTTCTGGCTTTAAATATATCAGAGGTTCTGGAGGAGGCATCCAAATTTGTATATTATCTCCTGTTTTTAGTGGGGTTTTAGCTTTTGCAGTTTTGTAGTTAACAAGAACTAATCCCGCGTTTATAAAATGTTGTATTCTTGCTCTACTCTGTTCAGGCCTCTTGCTTACTAGCCACCTATCGAGTCGCATAGGAAGGGACATTTCATAAGTAATTTCTATTAATTCACCTTCTCCTACTCCAAAAGAGCTTTTATTACTTGAGTTCATATTGGCACTTCCAAAGCAATCTTTCCTAGCATTTGATTGCGATAATCTTCTAATAATTTGTGAGCCATTCTTCTTCTATCACCTGAGGTATGTTTCAAGGCTACAAGATCAATCCATTCATGAGGGCTATCAAAGTTCTTTAATATATCAACTCCATATCTCTTAGATATCTTTGAAAGTGAAATATTCGCATTTTTATCTTCTTTTAATTTGAAAATTATTTTTATAAATTCAATCGCAACACTTTCTATTTCATAAGCAGCCTCTCCAATATCATCACAAAGTGCAAGATTCAGAGCCGATTTTTGATTCTCTAAATTAGGGGGTATAACACCCGGGGCATCAAGCAAATCTATCCCACTGTCTATTCTGATCCATCTAAGATTACGTGTTACTCCTGCTTTCTTAGCGCTTTCAACAACTTTTTTCTTGGCGATTCTATTTATTAATGCAGATTTTCCTACATTAGGAAAACCGAGGGTAAGTGCTCTGATCGGCCTAACCTTCATTCCTCTAGATAACCTTCTGTTATCAATTGATAATCGGGATTCCTTAGCAGATTTACAAATTTCTTTTATTCCTTTACCATTTTTTGCATCACACCAAAGAGGATATATATTATCTTTTTTAAACCACTTGTTCCAATTAGTTATAGTTTCTGTAGTTATCATATCCGCACGATTTATCACAAGGATATGTTTTTTGTTTCTAATCCATTGATTAAGATGAGGATGACCTGTTGATAAAGGGATTCTTGCATCTCTAACTTCTATAACTAAATCTACTCTATTTATCACTTCAGTTAGCTTTTTTTCGGCTTTAGCAATATGGCCTGGGTACCATTGAATTTTAGGTATTTCCAATTGATTAAATCCAACAAGTTGTACGAGTAAACCTTTTGATTCTTATTAATTTCAAAAGTAATTACATTTAATATTAATGTAAACATTAAATATTTTTTATTTTTATAAATTTTATATTTCTATCTAATTTTTAAAATTTATTAAGGCATAAGTAACACTTAGTACTTTTTAACCCAATAAGCTCAAATTAACGTTAGGGTTTCATGGTAAAAATAGGATGTTTTAATGTCGAAGTTGTCTCTTTCCAGTCTTGATAAGTCTAAATTAGAAGGAAAAAAAGTTCTTGTAAGGGTTGATTTTAATGTCCCATTAAATGACAGTGGTCAGATTACTGATGATACTAGAATAAGAGCAGCAATTCCTACGATAAAATATCTTATAAATAATTCGGCAAAAGTTATATTAGCTGCTCATTTTGGAAGACCTAAAGGAAAAGTTAATGAGAAAATGAGATTAACCCCAGTTGCTGCCAGATTAAGCGATATATTGGAACAAAAAGTTAATCTGACTGAAAGCTGTATTGGTGAAGAGGCTCTATCTAAATCTAATAGTTTAAATAATGGCGATGTTTTATTACTAGAAAATGTTCGTTTTTATGAAGAAGAAGAAAAAAACGATTTAGATTTCGCTAAAAATTTAGCTTCTCATGCAGATATGTATGTTAACGATGCTTTTGGAGCTGCGCATAGAGCTCATGCTTCAACTCAAGGAGTTACACAATTTCTAGAGCCAGCTGTTGCAGGATTTTTGTTAGAAAAAGAGTTGAAATATTTACAGGGCGCAATTGATGCTCCAAAACGTCCTCTTGCAGCAATAGTAGGAGGTTCTAAAGTTAGTAGCAAAATTGGAGTTTTGGATTCTCTTTTAGATAAGTGTGACAAAATTATTATTGGGGGAGGTATGATTTTTACTTTTTACAAGGCCAGAGGATTAAATGTTGGGAAGAGTCTTGTTGAGGAAGATAAACTTGAACTAGCACGAAATTTAGAGGCAAAAGCAAAAACTAAAGGGGTAGAGCTTTTATTACCATCTGATGTATTACTTGCAAATGAGTTTTCTCCTGATGCAGAAAGTAAAGTCTCTCAAATAGATTCAATAAGTGGTGATTGGATGGGCCTAGACATTGGGCCACAATCAATCAAGGTTTTCCAAAATGCTCTTGCCGAATGCAAAACAATTATTTGGAATGGCCCAATGGGTGTTTTTGAATTTGATAAATTTGCTGAAGGTACAAATGCAATAGCAACAACCCTGGCAGATTTAAGTTCTTTCTCTGAGGTTTGTACAATTATTGGAGGGGGAGATTCTGTCGCTGCAGTGGAAAAAGCTGGCTTGGCTGAAAAAATGTCACATATATCTACTGGTGGAGGGGCTAGTTTAGAACTCTTAGAAGGTAAAACTTTACCTGGAGTAGCAGCTTTAAAAGACGCTTAAATTATATTTTTTCAACAATTTCAACGCTTTTAGTGAAAGAAATAGTTCCCTTTGGATGCGCAATAATACCTGACCATATTTGTCTAGCTGGTTTGGATGATGCTCTAGTTGTTTTAAAAATGCCTCCAGAGGCTAAAGGCTCAATATTGATTTCTTGTTTTAAATAAGAATCATCCTGATGCGATATTATTCCTCCAGCTATAATTACATCACCAAGTGGTTCATTTAAAATAATATCAATATCATATTTTGTACCAGTAAGAACTTTCTCAGGAATTCCAAAAATAATATCTATTTTGTTTTGGTCATTTCTAATAGTAGTTAATAAATTTTTTATATTTCCATTATTTATTTTGTCTTTTTGAATAGAAAACAGATACTTAAAATTAGATTCAAGAAAGTATACATCCCCATTAACTATTTTATTTCCATTAACTTTGATATTAAATATTTTTTCTTTAGAGTTTTCTCCGCTTAATCTTTTAATTTGCCATTTTGAATTAGGGAAATCTTTGATTATTTTCTTAAATTGATCTTGAATTTTTAAGTTTTCATCTTCTTTAAAAATGTTTTTTATCAATTTTAGGTTTCGAGTATTTAATGCATTTTCAAGATTTTTTCTTATATCAACATTTGTATTTTGGGTGATTGCTAATTTTGGGGAAATGAGATAAATAAATATATATATAAATAATCCTAATTTTGGAAAAAACTTTAAATTGAACATTTTCATAATTTTATTTTACTTATTTAATTTTTAATGTCTAAAAAAAGAAATAATTTATTAATAGCGGCAAGTGGAACAGGAGGTCATATCTTTCCTGCTTTAGCAGTATCTAAAAAGGTTGAAAAAGATTGGGATATTCATTGGCTAGGAGTTACAAAAAGACTCGATTCTGAATTTGTACCTAGAAAATATAATCTTTTGACTTTGAATTTGGAGACACCAAAAAAAAATATTTTTAGAGTACTTCAATATCTAAAAATTTTATTTTCAATTTTTAATATTATTAAAATCCTTAAAGAAAAAAAAATTAATTTAGTATTTACTACTGGTGGATATATTTCAGCACCGACAATTCTTGCAGCAAAGTTGCTTAAAATACCTGTTATCCTCCATGAATCAAATTTAATACCGGGCACGGTTACAAAATATTTTGGTTTTCTATGTGAATTTGTTCTTCTGGGTTTTAAAGATACAAATTTTTATTTAAAAAATTGCAAAACAATTTTCACTGGAACTCCTCTTAGGGAGCAGTTTTATGAAATTAATCCTTTACCAAAATGGGTTCCTAGAGGAAAGGGTCCTCTTCTGATTGTTATGGGAGGAAGTCAAGGTGCAAAGAAGATTAATGAAATTTTCTATGAATCTATTGATTTTTTAATAAAACAAAATTTTCGTATAGTTCATATTATTGGTGAAAATAATTCTAATAATTTGGTAAAATTAAAATCTAATAATTATGTTCAAAAGAAATTTACTAATCAAATTGCATCTTTGATGCAAAACTGTGAACTCGTTATATCAAGATCTGGAGCAGGAACAATAAATGAACTCATACAAACTGGAAAACCATCAATTTTAATTCCATACCCTAATTCAAAAAATAATCACCAAGAAAAAAATGCAATGATTCTTTCCTCAATAGGGGGTGCAATTTTAATGAATCAAAATCAAATATCAAAGTTATTTTTTGAAGAGACTTTGAAAAGGATTTTAAAATTTAAATTAAAAAAAGGAAAACCTAAATATGAAATTTTAGATTTAATGAAAGAAAATATAAAAAATCTTGATACCTTAAAATCTACAAATGAGATTAAAAAATTAATAAACTATTTTTTAAAAGAATTTTGAATTTCTCTACATAAAATTTTATTATTTTTTCTAGTCTGTAAGCTTATTCTTGCCCATTTTTCATTAAGAAATCTAAATGAGTTGCATTCTCTAATTAATATCCCTTTTTTTTCTAAATAATGAATATTTGAAGACAAGGAGAATTTACTTTCTATTAAAAAAAAGTTAGTTGAAGAGTTATGTACTTTAAGATTTTTTATTTTCGATAATTCATTAGAAACCCAATTTTTCTCAGTATTTACCCACTCATGAATCTTTGATGTCCATTCCTCATAAAGAATTTTATTACTTAATAGTTCTATTCCAGCTTTTATAGCAAATGAATTTAATGGCCAAGGGTCTCTTTTTATATTCCATTTCTTAAGCTTTTCACATGAGCCAATAATATAACCTAATCTTAAACCTGCAATATTAAAGAGTTTGGTCAAACTCCTAATAACTAATAAATTATCATATTTTTTAGTGAGTGGAATTAAAGATTCCTTTTCACCATTAGGTGTGATGGATAAGAAAGCTTCATCACAAATAACTAGTTTATATTTTTTTAGAATAATTTCTAAAGATTTTTTATCCCATAATTGACCCGTAGGGTTATGTGGGTTGGTTATCCAAAGAACATCACAAATTGGTTTGATTGGAAAGGTTTGGGGAAAACTATTGCTCCAATTTTTTGGCAATTCTGAATAATCGAAGCTAGCGTTCCAGCAATTTAGTGATCTTTCATAATCTACGAAGCCTGGACTTGGTATACAACTTGCTCCAGATTTGGAAGCTTCAAAACCTGCCCAAGTTATTAATTCAGAAGCTCCATTCCCTGGCAATATATTATCAGGATTTATTTGATGAAATTCTCCAATGATTTCTCTCAAACTATTTAGATTTCTTTCAGGATAATATCGAAATCCTAGAGTTTTAATTTCTGAAATTAAAACATCTAATATCAGCTTTGGTGGTTCAAAAGGGACTAGTGAGGCACTCGAATCAATTATTTTAGATGGTAATAAATTTAATTTTTTTGCTTGAGTTAATATATTTCCTCCATGCTTGAAGTGTATATCTTTTATACCTTTATTACTCAAATTATTGGTATTGAATTTATCCATAAATTATCTTAGGTTTTATTCAATCCATTCTAAGTTTGATCCAATAGCCTCTCTCACATTTGATAATTGGTGAACATTAATTTGTTTTATGATCCCATTAAGAATATTTGGGACTAATTGTGGCCCCTTATAGATCCATCCAGTGTATATTTGGACTAAAGATGCTCCAGAACAAATTCTTTCCCAAGCCGATTCTGGACTATCAATTCCACCTACTCCAATTAAGTTAATATTATTATCAATGTTGTGAATATGTCTAATTATTTGATTTGCTTTTCGTTGAAGTGGCTTGCCACTTAATCCTCCATTTTCCTCAGAAAGTAATAGCCCTGTTTGCTTTACCTTTCTTTGTTCAAAACCTAATCTATCTAGACTAGTATTGGTAGCAATTATTCCATCAATATTCTCATCAATTATTAATTGGCATATATCTTCGATATCTTTGTAACTTAAATCTGGTGCGATTTTCACAAATAAAGGCGGACAATTATCTAAATTTTTTACTTCTCTAAGCAGTTCTTTAAGAAGAATAGGATCTTGTAATTTTCTAAGTCCTTCAGTATTAGGTGAACTTACATTTATAACTGCGTAATCACAATAAGGAATCAAAAGTTTTAAAGAAGTTAAATAATCTTCTGTAGCTTTGGATAAGCTTGTAATTTTAGATTTCCCAAAATTTATGCCCAAACAATTATTTTTTCTATATTTTTTTAAATCAACATTTTGCTTTAAAAAGTTTTTAACAAGATTTTCTGCCCCATTATTATTAAATCCCATTCTATTTAATGCTGCCTGCTCCTTAGCTAATCTAAATAATCTTGGTTTAGGATTACCAGATTGAGCAAATTTAGTAACTGTACCAATTTCAGCAAAACCAAATCCAAAATCCTTCCAAATATTTGCAGCATTACCATTTTTATCAAAACCTGCTGCTAAACCTACTGGATTACAAAAATCAATCCCACATATTTTTTGATGTAATCTTTTATCAACAACACAAAATTCTTGATTTAAACTCTTTATTATTCTTGAAATTAAGGGCCAATTTCTATTATTTGAACTAAAAGTAAGAAGACCTAAGGAGAAATTTGTAAGGTACTCTGCATCTATTCCTGTATCTTGTTTAAGTATAGGAGTTAACAAGTTCTTATAAATATTATTAAATATCCCTTTCTGATCAATCATAAAAATATTAAGTATTAATATTCTCTATTATCCAATATTTTTGATTTTTAGGAATTAATCTCCAATTACGCCATTCAAATAATTCATATTTTTGAACGAGTATATAACTTTCTTCTCCAAGTAATTCATTCAATTCACTAGAATTTAAAAAATATTTTTTTTTGGCAAATTGTTCAAGTAATTCATTTTTGGAAAATAATTTTTGAATTTCATTAGGTTCTTTTTTATTTGAAAAGTCTATTGCTTCAAAGGATTCTTTGACTTCACCAACTAAAGGTCTTCCTTTGCTATAGCTTGTGGCAATTAAATCAACTCTCTCATTATGTTTATCCCCACTATGACCTTTTACAAATTCCATAACTAGGCCTTTTATTCTTAAATTATCTATTTTTTGCCATAAATCCAAATTTTGAACAGATTTACCTGCGCTTGTTTTCCATCCATTTCTCTTCCAATTGATGATCCACTTTGTATAGCCTTCAATAACATATTTACTATCTGTTCTTAATTTAAAGTTTTCTTTTAATTGAAATTCTTTTAACTTTTCGAGAGTTTTGATAGCTGCAGTGAGTTCCATCCTATTGTTAGTGGTATTTTCTTCTGAACCACCAATTTCTATTTCACTATTATCATTAAAAATTATTAGTCCTCCCCACCCACCAGGACCTGGGTTTCCACTGCAAGCACCATCTGTTGCGGCTTCAATCGCAATATTTTGTTGACTATTCATAATTTTAAAGCCGATATTAGATATATCGGCTAGAAAAATTTTTCTCTATTTTAGTGTAACTTTACCGCCAGCTTCTTCAATCTCTTTCTTTAAAGTTTCAGCATCAGCTTTCGCAATACCTTCTTTGACTGTCTTTGGTGCAGATTCAACAAGTGCTTTTGCATCACCAAGACCAAGACCAGTAGCATTTCTAACAACTTTAAGGACTTTGATTTTAGCCGCTGCATCGAAGCTTTCTAGAATTACGTCGAATTCAGTTTTCTCTTCAGCTGCTCCGCCGTCTCCATCTCCACCACCAGCTCCTGGAGCTGCCATTACTACACCAGCTGATGCAGCTGCAGAGACACCAAATGCCTCTTCAATTTGTTTAACAAGATCAGATGCCTCTAAAAGTGAGAGGGATTTTAATGATTCGAGAATTTCTTCAGTTTTTGCAGTCATTTTCTTAATAGATAATTAATTTTGAAGTTTAAGATTCTGGTTTTTCAGAATGTTGTTTAAGTGATCTAGCAAGTCCAGAAGGTACTTCATTGATAGAAATAGCAATTTTAGTAGCAACGCCATTTAATGCGCCGGCAATTTTTGCCATTAATACCTCTCTCGAAGGTAGACTTGCGATCTCTTTTATTTCAGATTCGCTGAGAAGTCTACCTTCGAATAAAGCTCCTTTGGTTTCGGATTTTTTTGTCTCTTTCTGAAAAGATTGAATTGCTTTTACAGCGCCTCCAACATCTTCTTTGATTAAAACAAAAGCATTAGTCCCTGTTAGTAAGGATTCAAGATCAGTCCAATTACTATTACCATCAATTGCTTTACGCATTAATGAGTTTTTAGTAACTTTGCAAATGCCATTATTTGTTTGCAATCTTGATCGCAAATCAGACATTTCCTTGATAGTTAAACCTTTATAGTCAAGAACTACAGCCATTTCCGAATCATCTAACAGAGATTTTATTTCTGTGACGATTTTTTGCTTATTCTCTATTGTTCGGCCCATTGTTGTTTTTGGATCGTAATTTAGGAAGAGCAGGAAATGCGGTAAAGTCCATTTCTGAAAGAGGCCGCACTTATTAGATCCAAAAAGAAAATAATTAAGACGAAACCTCGGCAGGATTTAAAGATTTAGCCGGAACTAAATCAACCTACTTTCTTTGGCCGTATTATTGCTATAAAATTATACTACAGAGAGTTAACTTTCAGGCTGATAATCTTGCAAGGCACTTATATCGACTTGAACTGAAGGCCCCATAGTTGAAGTTACATAAAAACTTCTCCAATACTTACCCTTCGCACCACTAGGCTTATTTTTATCAATCGATTCTTGTAATGTCTTTAAGTTTTCAAATAAGGCATTTTCGGTGAAACTAGCTTTCCCAAAGCGAACATGCACAATGCCAGCTTTATCTGCTCTAAATTCTAGTTTGCCCGCTTTAAATTCTTTTATTGCACTAGCTATATCACCAGTTACAGTACCTGCTTTAGGATTTGGCATTAACCCCCTTGGACCTAAAACTCTTCCAAGTTTTGCTACTTTTGGCATCATATCAGGAGTCGCAATAAGCAAATCAAAATCCATATTGCCTTTATTAATGCTTTCTACAAGATCCTCTTCTCCAAAAAGATCTGCACCTGCAGATTTGGCTTTTGCTACATTTTCACCACTTGTTATAACAGCAATTTTAATACTTTGGCCAGTTCCGTTAGGTAAAGCTACGGTTGTTCTTAGCTGTTGATCTGTATATTTAGGATCAATTCCTAACCGAATATGGGCTTCAATAGTCTCATCAAATTTAGCGTTTGCATTTTCCTTTACAATACCTAAGGCTTCAAGGGGAGCATAGGTGCGATCTTCTATCTTTGTTGATAGGGCCGTCATTCTTTTGGATAGTTTTTTCATAATATATTTGGGTTCAAACGGTTAAATAATTAACCTCCCCTAAAAAGTGAATGTTTGGGATTGAATTTATTCTGTAATAGAAACACCCATGTTTCGAGCTGTTCCTTCAATTACTTTCATGGCTGATTCAATACTTGTACAGTTTAAATCAGGAAGCTTTGTTTTGGCTATCTCCTCTAATTGAGATTTACTTATATTTCCAACAGATCCTTTGGAAGACTCACCAGCTCCTTTTTCTATTCCAGCGGCTTTAGTTATTAAGACTGAAGCAGGAGGTGTTTTTGTTATAAAGGTAAAGCTTCTATCTTCAAAAACTGAAATTTCAACAGGTATAACAAAACCGGCTTTATCTTGTGTTCTTGCATTATATTCTTTGCAAAATGCCATGATATTTACACCGTGTTGACCTAAAGCTGGACCCACTGGTGGGGCTGGATTTGCTTTGCCAGCTTGAAGTGCTAGTTTGATAACCGCAACAATTTTTTTTGCCATTAGATTCTTGAATTTAAACGGAGGTTAAAATGATTAATTTACTCGATAAACAGAAATAATAATTAATTTTGTTTATTGATTTGGGAGAATTCTAATTCTACAGGAGTTTCGCGCCCAAATATTGAAAGTAATGCTTTTAATTTATTTCTTTCTCCAGAAACCTCTATAACTTCACCCTGGAAATCTTTAAAAGGTCCACTAGTAACAATAATTCTATCCTTTTCCTCAAGATCTAATTTTATTACAGCTTTCTTCTCCGAGGCGCGCTTAAATATTCTATTTACCTCTTGCCTGGATAAGGGTCTAGGTTTGATGTGTCCTCGCGATCTGCCGCTACCTCTTCCATCTTCCGCTCCAACAAAATTAATGACATTCGGAGTACTTTTTACAGCCATCATTGTATCTTCATCAAGAATCATCCTAACCAAGACGTAACCAGGGAAAACTTTTTCCTCTGTAGTTTGTCTGGAACCATCTTTCTTAAGTTTAATACCGGGAGTTTGAGGAATCTCAATCTCTATAATTCTATTATTAACGCCTAAAGTTACTGACCTTTGCTCTAGAGTAGCTTTTACTTTTTTTTCACAGCTTGATGCAACTTGAACCGCATACCATCTAGCAATACTAGTATTAGCCTTTTGGGAACTAAGGTTTGTTGTCAATTCATTACTCATTTTTCTTTCTCTGGAAACTGGATAAATAATTTTTTAAAATTATAGGATTGAATCTATATTAAAAAATTTTTAATTTAACGGAAAATTTGTGATGCAGCCCATCCATAAAATCTACTTACAGATGCAATTGCTGCTGCTGAAAAGGATACCATAATGATAACAGCAATAGATTCGCTAAATAACTGTTGTTTGTTAGGCCACACAACTAGTTTGAGTTCATCGTATGTAGAAGTTAAAAAATTCTTCTTTTTCTTGGGCTCTTTTATTTCAGAAGGCTCTTTTTTAAGAGGTTCTTGATTAGTAGGACTTGTCACAAAATTTTAATTTAGTTTAAGCTTAAATAAACTTAAAATTATTTTAGCTCATCAGCTAGGTTTAAATAAAATCTCATCTTTTTTTGAAGAGCTAATCTTTACAGATATATTTTTTTTATTTTTAAAGTTATCTTCTAATAATTTTGACGCGAGGGGATTTTCTATTTGTCTTCTAAGTTCTCTTCCTAGGGGCCTAGCACCATATTCAGGCTGATAAGAATCATTTGCAATCTTTTGTATAACTCTTTTGTCAATACTGATTTTTATCCCCTGTTCAAGTAATAATTTCTTTAAATCTTCTATTTGCAAAAGAATTATTTTTTGTAGTTGATCAATAGATAGAGTATCAAATTTTACTATTTCATCAATTCTGTTTAAAAATTCTGGTCTAAAAATAGAGGATAATGATTTATTAATAGAATCTTGTAAAGTTTGTTTTCTTAATTCGGAATTTTCTTTGTAATTCGGAATTTTTTTTGAATCTTCTAATATTATTTTTCCAGCCAAATTACTAGTCATAATTATGACTGTATTTTTGAAGTCAACAGTTCTTCCTTGAGAATCCGTTAATCTTCCTTCATCTAAAACTTGTAGGAGGATATTGAAAACTTCTGAATGAGCTTTTTCGATCTCATCAAGAAGAATTACAGAATAAGGTTTTCTCCTAACTGCTTCAGTTAGTTGCCCTCCCTCTTCGTAGCCTACATAACCTGGAGGAGCTCCTAAAAGTCTTGCGACAGCATTTTTTTCCATGTATTCACTCATATCCAGCCTTAATAAAGCTTCTTCTTCATCAAATAATGATGATGCCAAAGATTTTGCTAATTCTGTCTTGCCAACTCCTGTTGGACCCATAAATAAGAATGATCCAATTGGTCTTTTAGGATTCTTCATTCCAACTCTCGCTCTTCGTATCGCAGAAGAAACAGCTTCTATAGCTTTTTCCTGTCCAATAACTTTTTCACTTATTTCTAACTCTAAGTTAACTAATTTTTTTCGTTCATTAGAAACTACTTTGGCAATAGGAATCCCAGTTATTTTTGAAATAACATCAGCAATATCATCAGGTTCAACTTGATATTTAAAATTATATTTTCTATTTCTTTGAATTTTCTGGAAACTTATCTCAACATTTTTTATTTCACATTCAACTTCAGTCAGTTCTGCTTTTAGATTATCTAGACTATCAAAATTATCTATTTCTTCACTATGAATGTTTAATTCTTCGATGTTCAGAATTAGCCTATCCTCCTCTTTTAACAAAAAAGTTAATTGTTCCATTCTTTCTCGATCATTATTCCAATCATTAGTAATTTCATTCAATTTCTTTATAGATAATTCTTTGCTTTCTAATAATTGTTCTCTTTCTTCAATATTTTCGGTGAAGATATTTTTTAACTTAATTTCAATAGTATCGATATTTTTTTCTTCATCGCTAATTATTTGGGGTTTTATATTAGATTCAATTTTTAATTGGGCTGCTGCTTCATCTATTAAATCTATTGCTTTATCTGGAAGGCACTTATCGCTTATGTATCTATCTGCAAGTCTCGTAGAACAATTAATTGCTTCGTCTGTAATTCTAATGCCATGATGTATTTCATATTTCTTTTTTATACCTTGTAAGATTTTTGCACTTAACTCAACTGTTGGTTCATTAACTAATATCTTTTGAAAACAATTATTTAAAGCCTGATCTTTTTCAATACTTTCGCGAAACTTTTCAGGTGTTGTTGTTCCTATGCATCTCAGCTCACCTTCAGTAAGTAAGGGTTTTAAAATGTTGCTTATATCTGTTGTAGTTCTATCAGAACTGATTATTGTATGAATTTCATCAATAAATAAGATAATGCCTTGATTAGATTCTTTGATTTCATTAAGTATTAAGCTTAGTCTTTCCTCTAATTGACCTCTAAATTTTGTTCCAGAAACTAATGCTCCCAAGTCAAGAGAAATAATTTTTAAGTTCTTTAACGAATCAGGAACTTTTTTTTCTACTATCAATTGAGCAAGTAATTTGGCAATAGAAGTTTTGCCCACGCCTGGATAACCAATGAGGATTGGATTGTTTTTGGTTCGTCGAGATAGAACTCTCATTAAGTTATTAATCTCATCCCCGCGCCCTATTACTGGGTCTAGCAGACCTTTTTCAGCAGATTCTGTTAAATCTTTTCCGTAAAGAGACAGTGCATTCTCTTCGATTTTTTGCTTGGTTTTAATTTTAAGATTACTTTTCGGTGATGGGATGATGGCTTTTGATTCCTGTATTAGATCCTCCTTATCACTTTCATCGATAGATTTATTGATTAATATATTATCTTCATCAGATATATTTTTTTTATATTCTATGTAATTTTTTCTTTGAATAATATTTGGGGAAAATTTTAATTCTTCTTCTAATTGTTCGACTGAAAGGTCCCCCTCTTTAAAAACATAATTACCTATTCTTGAATCACTGCCTAATGCAATTAACAAATGAGGAATCTCTATTAAATTCGAACCCCACTGTTTTTTTATTTGATTTGCATTATCTAATAAAATTTCGAGGTCTTCACCAATAGTAAAAATATCTGAATCATTAATTGGTGTTTCTTCTAAAAAATCTTCAGTTATGTCGAGAACTGTATTTTGATCTATTGATAACTTTTCTATAAATGAAAAAAATTCACTTGAGGTGAACAAAGTATGAATAATGTGTTCAATATTAAATTCACTATGATCCCATTTTTTTGCAGTTTCTTCTCCCAATAGCAGAAGATTCCAACTTATATCACTAAAAAGTTCTGGATTTGAGGTAAGAGTTTCTCTCATGAACTAAACAAAATTTATGATTGAAAATTTATTTTTTATCTTTATTAAGAATAACTTAATGATCATTTAGGATTTTTTTAAATTATAGGATGAAATTAAAAAATTTTATTTAATAAAGAGTTTTTTATTTTGGTTGGAAAATTTTCATGATTACAAGATAATTGGTAAAAGGTTTAAGCACTTGTTTTGAAATCAAAAAAAATTATTTGATTATCTTCTTTATATTTCAGATATTAGCCAAATACTTCAGCTATTTATAGGATTTAAATAGTATTAATTAAATTGTGAAAGAAACTATTGATTTCCTTATTGACACTATTGAAGCTAGGCAAGTGCTTGATTCAAGAGGAAACCCCACTGTAGAGGCTGAAGTATTTTTGGAATGTGGTGCTATTGGCAGAGCAATAGTTCCTAGCGGAGCGAGTACTGGGGCTCATGAAGCACATGAATTAAGAGATGGTGGGACAAAATATATGGGAAAAGGTGTTTTGAATGCGGTTAACAAAATTCATGAGACAATTTCTCCCGCTTTATGTGGATTATCAGCTTTAGATCAAACAAGTATTGATAACTTAATGATTGAAATTGATGGAACTCCTAATAAATCTAGTTTGGGCGCTAACTCAATTCTTGCAGTGAGTCTAGCCAATGCTAGAGCCGCATCAAATGCTTTGGATATGCCATTATATAGATATCTTGGAGATCCATTATCTAATCTTCTCCCTGTACCACTGATGAATGTAATTAATGGTGGAGCTCATGCACCTAATGGTCTTGATTGCCAAGAATTTATGCTTGTCCCTCATGGGGTGAAAACTTTTAGTGAATCATTAAGAATGGGTACTGAAATATTTCATTCACTCAAATCTTTACTTGCTAAAAAAGGTTTATCTACCGCTGTTGGAGACGAAGGCGGTTTTGCTCCAGAATTATCATCTAGTGAAGCAGCAGGAGATTTGCTTTTAGAGGCTATTCAGAAAGCAGGATTTATTCCTGGTGAACAAGTATCGTTAGCATTAGACGTAGCTAGCACTGAATTTTATAAAGATGGATTTTATAAATATGAAGGCAAAAGTTTAACTAGCTCTCAAATGATTTCTTATCTTTCAAATTTAGTTTCAAATTATCCAATAGTTTCTATAGAGGATGGACTAGCAGAAGATGATTGGGAGGGTTGGTCAGTCTTAAATAAAGAGATTGGAAATAAAGTGCAGTTAGTAGGTGATGATTTATTCGTTACTAATACTGAAAGGTTAAGAAAAGGAATATTAGAAAAATCCGCAAATTCAATATTAATAAAGGTAAATCAAATTGGAACATTAACAGAAACTTTGGAAGCTATGGATCTAGCTAAAAGTGCAGGTTTTACAAGCGTTATCAGTCATAGAAGCGGCGAGACAGAAGATACAACGATCGCCGATTTATCTGTGGCAACGAGAGCTGGGCAAATTAAAACTGGCTCTTTGAGCAGAAGTGAAAGAATTGCCAAGTACAATAGGCTCTTAAGGATTGAGGAAGAGTTGGGGGATCAAGCTAGATTTGCTGGTGATTTAGGATTAGGTCCAAAAAATATATAGTTTTTATTGCTTAAGCTTTTCTATTCTTGAACCTTTTCTCATGCTTAATTGACACTTAATCCAATCAATACTTATTGGTGCTGCAAATATTAAGGGTAAGACCGCAAAATTATTTTGGTTATTAGTTACTAGTAAAGCTGATGCTATGGTTAAACTTCCTATAAGAATGGAGTGACCTAGTGATTTTTGAGCAGTAAACATTTTCTTAAATTGCCTATCAGACTCACCCATCCTTATTTGTAGTTGTAAATCACCCTGTTCTAATCTCTCTAAACTCTCATCAATTCTTTTTGGGATACCTACAGCCTTTGAACCTAACTCCCCTACTTGCCTACCAAATTGGTTAATTAAATCATTAGGTGTTTGATTGTTAGAAGTCATTAGATCAATTAGATAAGGCTTAGTAATTGATACAAGGTTAAACCCTGGATCTAACATTCTACCAACACCTTCAAAAGTTGATAGTGCTCTCATTACAAATATTAAATCAACTGGTAGCTGAAAAGGAGTTTCATAAACAAGTTCGTATAAGTCCCCAGATAGTTTTTCAATGATATTTGGGCTGAATGGTGGAGTTAAAGCTTCTTTAAGCATTAATCTAACTAATCTTCTAACTGGACCTACATCTACATCTTTAGAAATCAAGCCCGCTTGTTGGAGTTGGGTTACTAGTGATGATGCATCTCTTAATGCTGCAGATTGAACCATAGATCCTAAGCTTGCTTGTAGATTATTTGAAATATTGCCCATCATTCCAAAATCATAAAAGATTAATTTGCCTGAATTTGAAACGGCTAAATTACCTGGATGAGGATCAGCATGAAAAAACCCATAATTTACGAGCTGTTTTAAATAACTAATTGCACCTATTTCTGCAATCTTTGATAGGTCAATATTCTTAGATTTTAATTTTTCAATATCACTTATTTTTGTACCTTCTAAATAACTTAAACAAAGAACTTTTTCACTGCTTAAGTTCCAAATTACCTCAGGAACTTCTACATTTTCATCATTAAGAAATTGCTGCCTAAAACGTGCGGCATATTGAGCTTCACATTTAAAATCTAGTTCTTTCATAAGAACTTTCCTACACTCTTTTGCTATTGCAACCCAATTCCTTCCTCGACTCCAGTTCTTATTCTTTTGGATTATGAAAGCAATTTGTTGCATTATGTTCAAATCGATTGTGAATAAATTCTTCAGATTGGGTCTTTGAACTTTAAATACAACTTCTTTTCCATCTTTTAAAGTTGCTTTATGAACCTGAGCTAACGAAGCTGATCCAATTGGAGTAGAAATAATTTGGTTAATTTCTGAGAACTTCTGTCCTAATTCTTTTTGGATAATTTCTTCAACTTTCGTATATGAGAACTGAGGAACTTGATCTTGTAACTTTGATAATTCTTGTATCCAAGTATTCGGAATTAAATCAGGCCTCGCAGATAATAGCTGACCAATTTTGATAAAAGCAGAACCAAGTTCAATTAATTGATTAGTAAACCACTTAGCTCTTTTTATTTGAACTTTATTTTTGTTATCTCTATTAGTTCGAAAAATTTTAAATATTAAATTGTCTAGCCATAAATTAACCAAAAGTAAAATAAGTATTTTCCAAATAAGAAATCCTCTTTTGATTTTTTTTATTCGATTTTTTAATTTATGATTACTCATTAAATTGTATTATTCATTTTTCTATTAAACTGATCAATTTTTGCTTTAATATCTTCTATTTCTTTTAGAACATCACTTAAGTATGGATCTTGATTAGATTCTGAAGTATCAACATTTCTACTAATATTTACTTCATTTTCCATTCTTGCAGCTTCTTCAATAATTGCGTCTTTTAGCGTGTCAAATTCTTTTTTAATTTTTTCTGGGACATCTTGAGCAATATTTGAAGCTTCTTCAATTTTTTCTACGACTATTTTGTTTAATTTTTCAGTTACCTTTTTAATAGCTGCTTTTAAAAGATAATCAGAATTCGTCATAAATAATATTTAAAGCCTTTAAGCAATTCACAACTTTCATTTAACTAATCATAGATCAATTGAGAACAAATCTGTTAATTGATTTCCTTTTTAATTTATCTATTCTTATTTTTCCTATGTAAGTTTGTATCTATATTATGCTTTTTTCTTTTTTATCTCTTAACTTATATTTATGTAAAAAGGTTAGAAATTTTAATAGTATATTTTTCTACCCAAAAACTCATCTAATTATTGATTAAAAGGAGTTTTATTAAATTGGAAATTATTGAGACAGATGTTGCTATTATTGGAGGTGGTCCAGCTGGATGTACCTGTGCATTATATACATCTCGTTCTAACTTAAACACTGTCATAATAGATAAAAATCCATCTGTTGGAGCTTTAGCAATAACTCACCAAATTGCAAATTATCCAGGAGTTCCTGTAGATATCAGTGGCGAAAAATTGCTTACATTAATGAGAGAACAAGCTGTTCAATATGGAACTGACTATAGAAGAGCTCAAGTTTTTGGTATTGATGTAGCAGAAGATTGGAAGACTGTTTATACACCGGAAGGAACTTTTAAAGCTAAAGCACTCGTGCTTGCAAGTGGGGCTATGGGGAGACCTGCTTCTTTTAAAGGAGAAGCAGATTTCTTAGGAAAGGGTGTAAGTTATTGTGCTACATGTGATGGTGCTTTTTATAAAAATAGAGAAGTTGCAGTTGTTGGTGCTAATAAAGAAGCAATTGAGGAAGCTACTGTTCTTACTAAATTTGCTTCAACGGTACATTGGATTACATCCAGTGATCCAAAATCAGATAATGAGGAAGCTATGGAATTAATGGATAGCTCTAATATTAAACATTGGAGTAGAACGAGATTATTAGAAATAAAAGGAAATGACATGGGAGTTAATGGGGTTGTTGTTAAGAATAAACAAGAAGAAGGGCCTATTAAGCTTGATTTAGACGGAGTCTTTGTGTACATGAGTGGTTCGAAGCCAATCACTGATTTTTTAGGAGATCAAATTGCTTTAAAGGAAGATGGAGGAGTCATTGTTGATGATTTTATGTCTACCAATTCTGATGGTGTCTGGGCTATTGGTGACATAAGAAATACACCTTTCAAGCAGGCGGTTGTCGCAGCATCAGATGGATGCATAGCAGCCATGTCTATTGACCGCTATCTAAATAGTAGAAAAAATATAAGAGTAGATTGGATACACTCTTAAAGAGTTTATAAAATAATTAATTTCATAAAGGCGTTGCTTCTGAGATATAAGCTACTCCACCGTAATAACTTAGATCAGACTTAATATTGTCACGCATTTGATCAATTAATTCTTGCTCACAAAAAACTATCACATGAGCATTTGAGCCTAACCCAGTAAATTCCATATCTTCAGTAACAACTCTTTCCGGACCTCTCCCAGTTGCATGTTTCATTACTGTATATCCTGGGACATTAGCTTTCTCTAATGTATTGATAATTGCATCAAGCTCTCTTTCACTAAAAATTAAATCTAATCTTTTCATTTTTTACAACGGTGCAAGTGGGATAATTTTATTTACTAAACTCATATAGATTGGTATGCCTAGAACTATATTGAACGGAAAAGTCAAACCTAATGTCGTAGATATATAGTAACTTGATCGTGCTTCTGGGACAGTCATCCTCATTGCCGCGGGTACAGCTAAATACGAGGCACTTGCACATAAAACCACAAATAAAAGTGCATTTCCAGGATCTAGAGTTAAAAATCTTGCAACGAAAACACCTATAAAAGCATTAAATAATGGCATGAAGATTGCGAATCCAATTAAATATGAACCCGCATTCTTCAACCTTGGTAATCTTTGAGCTGCAACTATTCCCATGTCTAATAGGAAAAAGCATTCTGCTCCATAAAAAAGTTGTCCAGTAAAAGGTTCCATTTTTGAAATGGCTGCGGGATTACTGAAAGCCGTAAGAAAACCAACAATTAAACTTGATAGTAATAAATAAACTGATCCATTTAAAAGAGACTCATGCAATATGGAGCTAAGATGCATTTTTCTTGAATTGGGTCTATTTTTAGGAGCTGCAAATTTTACTAGTAATAAGCCTACAATGATTGCCGGAGACTCCATTAAAGCTAAAGCTCCGACCATGAATCCATCGAAGTCTATACTTTGACTCTCTAAGAAACTTTCTGCTGAGATAAAAGTTACAGCACTGATAGATCCATATGCAGCTGCAATAGCTGCTGAGTTAAAAACATCAAACTTGTATCTTAAGATAAAGAATCCAATCAGTGGAATTATTAACGACATCATTATCGCTGCACCTAATGTTGGTAAAACCTGATCAGTAAAACCACTTTTCTGTATTTCAATTCCTCCTTTAAAACCAATTGCCAAAAGTAAGTATAAAGAAAAAAGTTTAGGTAAAGGAGCAGGTATTTCTAGGTCAGATTTAAAAAATATAGAAATTGCTCCAATTAAGAAAAACAGTACAGGAGGTGCTAATACATTTTGTAATATGGGATTTATTTCCATAAATTATTAGGCTAATTCATTTAAAGCAGCTTCTAAAGCTTCTTTCCTTGTCCCAATTATTCCATCAACCCCAAATTTGGATAATCTTTCTTTAACTTTTTCATTAGCTCCAGCTACAAATGCTTTTCTAGAATTATTTTTAGCTTCTTGCATCATATCTTCAATTGCAAGTGTAGCTGTCACTCCAACTCTAGGGACATCAGTGATATCTAAGATTAAAATTTTATAGTTTCTTACTAACATCATTCTCTCAGTAATACCTTTTGCTGCACCAAAACTTAGAGGGCCTTTTAGTCTAAATAACATTACTTCTCCAGAACATCTATCAAGAAGAGCTTTTTCATCAGAGGGTAAAAGATTTTTACTTTGCTCATTATCCTTAGATAAAGGATTATCCTGATCCATTCCTTCTAATTGCGTTTCAGTTATTGAATCAATAGTTAGCATATTTGCAATAAATACTCCAACCAATACTGCCCATATTAAATCCCAAAAAACTGTCATTAGTAATACCCCATACATAACAACTGCAGTTTTAAGAGATAATTTGTGAGCTCTTCTCAAGAATCCCCAGTCAATAATATCCAAACCTACTTTGATAAGAATGCCTGCTAAAAGAGCTGTAGGTATTTGCTCTGCTAATGGTCCAGCACCTACTAAAACTATTAATAGAACTACTGAATGAACCATTCCTGAAATAGGAGTAGAGCCTCCAGATTTAACATTTATAACAGTTCTCATTGTCGCCCCAGCTCCAGGTAAACCTGAAAATAGTCCAGCTATAGCATTTCCTATACCCTGGCCAATTAATTCTCTATCAGAATTATGTCTTGTTTGAGAAATATTATCTGCAACTAGAGAGGTGAGTAAAGAGTCAATAGCTCCAAGAACTGCCAGAACCAAGCCAGCTTTGAAAATGATAGGAAAGTATTGATTAAAGCTTGGAAAGCTTAGAGATGGAACTCCTCTAGGTATTTCACCAATTCTGTCTAATGCACCATCGCCAAAAATTAAAATTGATAGTGGGGTCACTATTAACAAGGCTAGAAGAGGGGAGGGTACCCATTGGCTAATTTTTCTAGGTGTTAGAAATACTATGCCTAGTGTCATTATTGCCACACCAATAGCAGCTCCATTCGGTTGAAAATTAGAAAAAACAGTTGATAAAGACTCGACTACCCCTCCTCGGGTGCTTATTCCTAATAGTGGACCAATCTGAAGAGCAATTATTATCACTCCTATGCCAGACATAAATCCGGAGACCACGGAATATGGAACTAGCGTTATATATTTACCAAGCTTTAAAATTCCAAACAATATTTGTAATAGTCCTCCGATTACTACTGCAGCCATGACTAAAGGTAAAATTTGACCTGCGGAAAGATCTCTAGGTACACCAACAGCTGCTAAACCTGCTACAACTCCTGCCACTGTTACGCTCATTGGACCAGTTGGACCACTAACTTGAGCGGGAGTGCCCCCAAATAAAGCTGCTAAAAAACCAACAACAACTGCTCCATATAAACCGTAAATTGCACCCCCAGGTCCTAAGGCTGCGTTTCCAAAAGCAAGTGCAAGAGGTAAAGCTACTACTGCAGCTGTTATTCCTCCTAAAATATCACCCCTTATATTCTTAAGATTAAATCCATTAATTATTTCCAAAGAAAATCTCCTTAAATAAATACATTAACTAGAAGATATTATCTCTTTATGTCCAAAATTTGTTAAAAAATTAAATTTGTGAAAAATATATCAACAACTTTCAAAAAATTTTTTAAGTATATTAGGTTAATTTTCCTGAACAAAAAAGGATTTTGGTTATTTTTTATGGAAGTCAAGAGACTATCGTATTAGTTAAATAATTACTTTATAACTTCAAAATATTCAAATGAATTTGATCATTCGCCCAAGAAGATTGAGAAGGACAGACGCAATAAGAGAGATGGTAAGAGAAAACCATCTGCATCCTGAAGATTTTATATATCCATTGTTTATTCACGAAAAGGATTTCCAAGAAGAAATATCTGCAATGCCTGGTATTTATAGATGGGACATGAATGGATTAATTAAGGAAGTTTCTAGAGCCTGGGAATTAGGTATTAGATGTATTGTACTTTTTCCAAAAATTGACGATAGTTTAAAAACAGAAGATGGATCAGAATGTTTCAATGAAGCTGGTTTAATACCTAATGCTATTCGAATGTTAAAAAAAGAGATACCTGAGATGGCAATTATGACTGATGTTGCCTTGGATCCATATTCATGTGATGGTCATGATGGCTTGGTTGATGACAATGGAAAAATATTGAATGATGAAACCATTGAGATTTTGAAAAAACAGGCTATTACCCAAGCAAGAGCGGGAGCAGATTTTATTGGTCCAAGTGACATGATGGATGGGAGAGTTGGAGCTATAAGAACTGCTTTGGATATTGAGGGATTTAGTGATGTGGGAATTATTAGCTATACCGCAAAATTTTCATCTGCTTATTATGGACCTTTTAGAACAGCTTTAGATTCTGCCCCTAAAGAGAATAATAGGAAAATAATTCCAGATAATAAATCAACATATCAAATGGATCCTGCTAACTCGAAGGAGGCTTTAATTGAATCGGCACTAGATCAATATGAGGGAGCAGATATTTTGATGGTTAAGCCTGGTGTCTCTTATCTAGATATAGTTTATCGGCTGAGTACTTTTTCAAATAAACCAATAGCTGCTTATAACGTGAGTGGAGAATATTCAATGGTAAAGGCTGCTGCTATGAAAAATTGGATTAATGAAAAGGATATTGTTTTGGAAACATTGCTTAGTTTCAAAAGAGCAGGGGCAAAATTAATACTCACCTATCATGCTTGTGATGCATCAAAATGGTTGAATGAGAAGTAAAAACTCATTAAAATTAAAAAATTTGTTTATTCTTAATTAAATATTATTCATTATTTTGCTTTTAAAAGGTTCAAAAGGTGTCCAAAGAATCGGACATATTGCACTTAGAGTGAAAAATCTCGATAGAGCTAAGTCTTTTTATTTGAACTTAGGTATGCAATTAATTTGGGATGACAAAGATTGGTGCTATCTGGAGGCTGGTAAAGGAAAAGATGGACTTGCTTTATTGGGGCCTAGTTATAAAGCAGCTGGTCCACATTTTGCTTTTCATTTTGAAGAAAAAAAGGAAGTAGAAAATATTTATTCAGATTTAAAAAAATCTGGAGTGAAAGTTGCACCTATTCATGAACATCGAGATGGAACAGCTTCTTTTTATATGCAAGATACCGAAGGTAACTGGCTTGAAATGCTTTATGTTCCTGCCGGTGGTATTAAATCAAATATTTGATTATTTCAATTGAATGATAGAGAAAAGTTATTATAAAAATTCATCCGCTCATAGATCACTTTCAGAAGAATCTATAAGACTTTTAGAGTGGGACAATTTAAAAAATCAGCTTTCCTCTTTTGCCTCTACAAAAATGGGAGAAAATGCAATATTAGAGTTTGACATTCCTACTGATTATGAAATTTCCAGAAGATTATTGCAAGAAACTATCGAAATAAATGTGTTAGAAAAGAACTTAGATAAATCGATTAGTTTTTCAGGTGTATATGACATTAGTAAAAATATTGAAATTTGTTCAAAAGGAGGAGTTATTAATTCTTCTGAATTATTAGAAATAGCTGAAACAATATCTGCCGCAAAAGATTTAAAAAAATTACTTTTAGATTTTGAGCAAAGACCTTTTATTTCTTCTTTTTTAAATCGTTTAATTGATCATAATCAGATTGAGAAAATTTTAAAAATTGGTATTGAATCAAATGGTAGAATTTCCGATCGAGCTAGTCAGAAATTAGGAAAACTTAGGCAAGAATTATTATCTAAGAAATCAGAAAGAAGGATTTTAATAGATAAATTTATTCAAAAAAATACTAATTATATTCAAGATACTATTATTGGTGATAGATATGGGAGACCTGTTTTAGCTATTAAAGTACAATTTGCTGAGAAATTCAAAGGTATAATTCATGATTCCTCTGCATCAGGAAATACCATATATTTGGAGCCAGAATCTATAGTATTAAAGGGTAATAAAATTGCTTCAATGGAAGCTAGAGTAGCAGGAGAAGAATTTAAATTATTAAAAGAATGGTCACAAATTATTAGTGATAATGATAAAAGCCTTATTGATTTGTCAGATATTCTATTGAGAACTGAGCATGCTCTTACACGTTCAAGATATTCAAATTGGATTGGAGGTAATGCTCCAATTGTTGAAAATAATCCAATAGTTAATTTAATAGGTTTTTCGCATCCTCTTTTGATTTGGGAACATAAAAAAAAAGAAGCTCCCAAACCAGTATCTATAGATTTTCATATAAATAGAAATACTAAGGTAGTAGCCATAACTGGTCCTAATACTGGAGGCAAAACTGTTGCTTTAAAAGGTCTTGGAATAGCACTATTGATGGCTAGATCAGGATTATTTATTCCATCAATAAAAAATCCAATTATCCCTTTTTGTCCAAATATATTTGTGGATATTGGTGATGATCAATCTTTGGAAGGAAATTTATCTACTTTCAGTGGGCATATTTTGCGTATTAGAAATATTCTGGAATCTCTTAATAATAAAAAGGGGCTATCAGTTGTTTTATTAGATGAAATAGGATCTGGGACTGATCCTTCTGAAGGTACCGCTCTTGCAATCGCATTACTAAAAGAATTCGCAACCTTATCTGATATCACTCTAGCTACAACTCATTATGGTGATATAAAAGCTTTAAAATATAGTGACAATAGATTCGAAAATGTTTCAGTTGCTTTTGACGAAGAATCTTTCAAGCCAAGGTATACTCTGAATTGGGGAATACCTGGAAGAAGTAATGCCTTATCAATTTCAAGGAGAATTGGGATTGATGAAAAAATACTTAATGAAGCTGCTAATTATTTAAAACCGAAAGAAGTTGAAAATATAAATAGTATTATTAAAGGCCTAGAAGATGAGAGGATAAAGCAACAAAATTCGGCAGAAGAGGCTGCTGAACTTATAGCTAGAACAGAAATATTACATGATGAAATAAAGAGTAATTATGAATTTCAAAAAAATAATGCTGAAAAAATACAGGAAAGTGAAAAACAAAAATTATCAAAACATATAAGAGCAGCTAAAAAAGAGGTTATTAATTTGATTAAGAAATTAAAAGACCAAAATGCAAATGGAGAAGATTCTAGATTAATTGGAATTAGGCTTAAAGAGATTGAGAAGGAACATTTAACTCAAACAAATATCAATAAAGAAATTTCTTGGAGCCCTAAAATAGGAGATTTTATAAAAATTAAAAGTTTAAATAGTACTGGTCAAATCATTGATATAGATCAAAAAGCAAGATCTTTCGAGGTTAAATGTGGATCATTTAGAAGTACATTATTAATTAATGAATTTGAAGGTCTTAATGGGGAAAAACCTAATTTCAAAAATTCTAAAATTCAAATAAATTCTGTAAGAGAAGATTTTTCTTTTTCTAAAATTAGAACAAATAAAAATTCCATAGACGTTAGGGGTATGAGAGTTCATGAAGCAGAAATAATAATTGAGGAAAAAATTAGAAAGTTTCATGGCCCGCTTTGGATAGTTCATGGAATTGGAACTGGAAAATTAAAAAAAGGATTACGTATTTGGTTATCTAGTTTGCATTATGTCGATAAAGTTGAAGATGCAGCAACTAATGAAGGAGGTTCTGGTTGCAGTATTGCGTGGATAAAATAAAATCTATAAGTATCTATAAAAAAATCATTCAAAATACTTTTAAGTGCAATTTATTGATCAAGCAAACATTATTCTCAAAGCTGGTAAAGGCGGCAATGGAATAGTTTCATTTAGAAGAGAAAAATTTGTTCCAGCCGGTGGACCTTCAGGAGGTAATGGAGGTAAGGGTGGTTCAATAATCCTTATCGCTGATAATAATCTTCAAACACTTTTGGATTTTAAATTTAATAGAGAAATATTTGCTAAAGATGGTTTCAAAGGAGGTCCAAATAAAAGATCTGGGGCTTCAGGGGATAATACAATCCTAAAAGTTCCTTGTGGTACAGAAATTAGAGATTTTAATACTGGTATTATCTTGGGTGATTTAACTGAGGATAAGCAAAGTTTAATTATTGCCCATGGCGGTAGAGGCGGTCATGGGAATGCTTATTACTTAAGCAATCAAAATAGGGCTCCGGAATCTTTCACTGAGGGAAAAGAAGGAGAGATATGGGAGGTTCAATTAGAATTAAAACTTCTTGCCGAAGTAGGCATTATAGGTCTTCCTAATGCTGGGAAGAGTACTTTGATTTCTGTTTTATCATCAGCAAGACCTAAAATCGCAAACTACCCTTTTACAACTTTGATACCTAATTTAGGTGTAGTAAGAAAAGCTGATGGGAATGGGTGCCTTTTTGCGGATATCCCTGGTTTAATATCTGGAGCTGCTGAAGGAGTAGGATTAGGACATGATTTTTTAAGACATATACAAAGAACTAAAATCCTTATTCATTTGATTGATTCAATTGCTGAAAATCCTATTCATGATTTCGAGATAATTGAGAAAGAATTAAAACAATATGGAAGTGGTCTTTTAAATAAAGAAAGAATAGTTG